>DASUNJ010000775.1:0-6447 GCA_036277235.1 Thermoanaerobaculia bacterium
AAGACCTCGATGGTCTCTCCCTTGCGCCGCCAGGGAATGACCGCCGCCGAGGCGCGCACCGGCGTCTCCCCCTGGTGACGGAGGACTTTTTCATACAGGCTTCCGGGTTGTTCCTTCATGGCCGGCCTTATATATCAGAGGTTACAATGTGCCGGACGAGAGGAGCGTGAACGAGGATGAAACCCCCCGAGATCATCCGTCTGACCCCCGGCAAGCGGGTCCTCTTCCTGACCAAGGACCCGGACCTGATCCGCCGCCAGCTCGCCGGCGAGCTGGACCTCCGCATGGCAGACCTGACCGTCGAGGACCTGCTCGACGACATCAATACCGACGCCATGACCCCGGCCTGGGTCTGCTTCAGCCACCGGCCCGAGGACCTGGCCCGCGACGCCTATGCCGGCCTGATCGTGGACGGCAAGCGCCTGTTCGAGAAGGACGCCCTGATCAACGGCAACTTCGAGGTGATCGTCTCCGGCTACCGCAAGGGCGTGGGCAGCTCGCGCGAAACGGCGGTGCAGGCGGAGAAGTGGTCCGGCATCCGGCTCGCCATCGCCGCCTCCTTCGCGCCGATCCACGCCCGCAACAACATCAACCAGGGCGTGCTCATGGGCGACCACGGCCAGCTCCGGCGCCTGCAGGCGAACGAGGGCATCCCTCTCGAAGAGTTCACGGAGGGATACGACCCGATCACCCGGCTCGTGATCCTGCAGGGCGGGCTGTTCCCGTTCTCGAAAGCCATTACCGCGGGCGAGATCGAGATGCCGCGCCCGGATACCGGGCCGCGCCCGATGACCATGGCGGAGAAGATCCTCGCCAAACACATGCTTGGAGAAGGTCACAAGTACGTGAAGCCGGGCGACGCCGTGGTGGTGGGGGTGGACGGCGGCTATTCGCACGAGTTCACCACCGCCCAGGTCCATTACTTCCTGGAGCAGGAGTACGGCAAGGACTACACCGTCAAGAATCCGGGCAAGTTCGCAGTCTTCGAGGACCACCTGGTCTACGCCGACGAGGTGCCGAAGATGCGGCCGTTCCTCGACAAGATCGAGACCCTGCGCGAGCTGCAGCGCGAGTTCCAGGCCCACACCGGCGTGCGCGACTTCTCGGCCAAGGACCGCATCTCGCCCGGCATCTGCCACGAGGTGGCGCGCGAGCACCTCATCGATCCGGGCGACTTCATCCAGGCCACGGACAGCCACACCTGCATGGGAGGGGTCAACAACGCCCTCACCTGGGGTGTCGGCGCCACCGAGTACGCCGACCTGCTGCACCAGGGGTTCACCCAAGTCGAAGTACCGGAGTCGATCCGCTTCGAGCTGACGGGCAAGCTCGGCTCCGGAGTCACGGCCAAGGACCTGATGCTCTACATCCTCTTGAACCATGCCCGGCCGCAATTCACGCTCAACCGGGTGATGGAGTTCACCGGCCCTGGGGTCGCGACGCTCTCCATGGACGAGCGCGCCACCCTGACGAACATGGCGACCGAGTGCTCGGCGCGCACCGCGATCGTGATTGCCGACGACGAGACCTTCCGCTGGCTGGCCGAGTGGCGGCCGGGGATCGACGTCGAAGCACTCCGCGCCCGCGCGGTCTACCCGGACGAGGGGGCGGAGTACGCCGGCGGCGTGTACGAGATCGACCTCTCGGAGATGAGGCCGATGGTGGCGCATCCGGGCGATCCGGACCAGGGCATCCCGTCCGATCCGACGAACGGCGCCTGGATCGACGAGATCGGCGACGTGCCCATCGACATCGCCTACGGCGGGAGCTGCACTGCGGGCAAGATCGACGACCTGATCTTCTACCACCAGGTGGTCAAGGAGGCGCTCGACGCCGGCTTCGAGGTGGCGCCCGGGGTGAAGTTCCTGATCCAGTGCGGCTCGACGGCGGTCGAGGACTTCGTGCGCCGCAACGGCCTCGCCGACACCTTCGAGAGGGCGGGCGTGACGCTGATCCATCCCGGCTGCGGAGCCTGCATCGGCTGCGGTCCCGGGGTATCGGACACCACGGACCAGGTGACCGTGAGCGCGATCAACCGTAACTACAAGGGGCGTTCCGGCCCGGGCAAGCTCTGGCTCGCCTCGCCGCTCACCGTGGCCGCCTCGGCCTTCATGGGCAAGATCACGGCCTACGAGCCGGGGATGTTCAAGAAGATGGCCGCAAGGCAGCCCGAATTGGCTCCGGCCTGAAGGACCAAAAGGACGAAAAGGACCTAAAGGACAAAAATCCCTTCTGTCCTTTGAGTCCTTTACGTCCCTTACGTCCTTTGGGTCCTTTCTCCTACCACCTCCGCCTGATCGAAAACCCCCAAACCTGCGAGCTCGACGTGTAGCTCCCGTTCACGCCCGGATTCAGCAGCTCCTGAGCGGAAGCTCCCTGCCGGTCGTGGTCGTGGAACGAGTAGCCGAGGTCGAACGAGATGTTCGGCAGGCTGTAGCTGATGCCCGCGGAGTAGACCTGGGCATCGCCGCGGGGGAAGCCGGGCTCGATCGTGTTCCCTGACACCGGCGAGGGCTCCCAGGCGACGCCGGCATAGATCATCAGCGGGTCGGTGATGTTCCCCTCCGCCCCCAGGCGCAACGAGAGCGTGTCGTCCCAGTCGCGCGGCGTCAGGATGACACGGCTGTCGGTGGGAGCGGAGAAGCTGTAGGTGACGGCGGTCGCCTCCAGGCTCGACCAGCTCTGCCAGGAGGCGTCGACCTCCAGGCGCAGCTCCGGGTAAGGGGCGAACCAGACGCCGCCGCGCAGCTCGCGGGGGATCTCGAAGGCTTGGCGAGCCCGGCCGCTGCCGAAGCGCTGCTGGAGCTGGGCCTCGGCGGCCGTGTGGCCGATCGGGCGCAGCCCGAAATCCACGTCGCCGGACCCTTTCAGTTCGGCATTGCTGCGAAAAACCGCGCCCCAGCCCCAGGACGGGTCGGCGTAGTGGATCGCGAGGTCCCAGGCCAGGGCGTCGACGTCGGAGCTGGAGTCGAGCTCGCCCTCGAGCTGGATCGGGACCACGGGACCGCCGGGGGCCGCGGGGACCAAAGCCGTGAGGATCAGGTTGTTGCCCTGCTCCAGGTTGCCGTAGACGTAGCGCAGGCCGCCGCCGAAGCTCCAGCCGTCGCCCAGGTCGTAGGCGATCACCGGATGGAGCTCGACGACCCGCACTTCGGCCAGCCGCGTCTTGAAGCGGGCGGGGAAGTTGACGGGAGCCCAGTCGACCCGGTACCAGAACGGGGCGTCGAGCCCGATGCCGACCGCCCAGGGGCCGTCCTGGGAGCTCCAGGTGGCGTAGAGGGCGGGCGGGAACTCGATGATGTGCTGGGCGGAGAAGTCGCCCGTGGCGCTCTGGTACTTGTCCTCGGAGTTGAAGAAGTCGAGGCCGGCCTGGACCTGGAAGCCGTCGAGCTGGGTGATGGCCGCGGGGTTGTAGAAGACGGCCGAGGGCTCCGAGGCGCGGGCGGTGAAGGCTCCGGCCTGGCCCAGGGCGCGGCCGCCGTGCTGGAAAAGTCCGAAGCCGGAAGCGGCAGCGTGCCCGGTATTGACAAGCCCGGCGGCGAGGCACAGCGAAACGAGGCGTCGTTGGCGCATCAAACCCTCCCTGGAATGAGCTTGCTACTCGGCCGACAGGATCTCCGGTACGATGGTTGCCGGCCACCGTGAGGATAGCGAGCGTCGGCGGCAGATGGAAGCGCCGCAGTCCGCAGGCACCGGGTCGCGTTGCCCATCGCCGACTATGCAGCTCCCGCGCCAGCGGCCGGCAGAGCTCAGGATCATGAGGGAACCATCGGTCACACAGCTTCTCCAGCGGTGGAGCACGGGAGATCAGGCGGCGGCCGAGCAGGCGCTTCCCCTGATCTACGACGAGCTGCGCCGCATCGCCTCGAGGGAGCTGCGCCGCGAGCGTGGGGACCACACTCTTCAGGCCACCGCCATCGTGCATGAGGCCTACATGCGCCTCGCCGCGCAACCCGGGTGGGAGTGGTCGAGCCGCTCTCATTTCTTCGCCTTCTCGGCGCACCTGATCCGGCGCATCCTCGTCGACCATGCCCGCCACCGGAACCGGGCCAAGCGGGGAGGGTTGTCCGAGAAGGTCACCCTCGTCGAGATGGCCGACCTGGCCCTCGAGAAGAGTCCCGATCTGATCGCCTTGGACGAGGCGCTCTCCGGCCTCGAAAAGGTCGATCCGCGCAAGGCGACCGTCGTGGAGCTCAAGTTCTTCGCCGGGCTCACTCTCGAAGAGATCGCCGCACAGCTGGGGATTTCGCCCGAAACGGTCGGCCGCGAATGGCGCCGCGCCAGGGCCTGGCTCTTCAGCGCGTTGCAGACCGGCGCGGCGAACGGTGAATGATCCATCGGGAAGGAGGAGCGATGGACCCCGAACGATGGCGCCAGGTGGACCGTCTCTTCGCGGAGGCGCTGGAGAGGCCCCCTGCGGAGCGGCCGGCCTTCCTGGACGCCGCGTGCGCCGAGGACGCCGCTCTCCGGCGGGAGGTCGAGCGGCTGCTCGCCGCGGATGAGCAGGGAGCTGGATTTCTGGCGGTCCCGCCCGCCGAGCTGCTGGGATTGGCGTTCGCCGGCCAGGGCCCGGCCACGCTCGCGGGCCGCACGATCTCCCATTTCCGGATCGGCGAGCCTTTGGGCAGCGGCGGCATGGGCGTGGTCCATGAAGCGGAGGACACCCGGCTCGGCCGCCCCGTGGCCTTGAAGTTCCTGGCTCCGGAGCTGGTTCGCGAGCCGGCGGCCAAGGCGCGGTTCCTCATGGAGGCGCGGGCTGCCTCGGCCCTGGACCATGCCAATCTCTGCACGATCCTCGAGGCAGGGGAGAGCGAGGATGGCCTCCTCTTCCTCGCCATGCCCCGTTATGACGGCGAGAGCCTCGAGCGCCGCATCGCCCGCGGCCCCCTGCCAGTCGAGGAAGCCCTCGACATCGCCATCCAGGCCGCGCGCGGGCTCGCCAAGGCGCACGAGCACGGGATCGTCCACCGCGACGTGAAGCCGGGAAACCTCTTCGTGACCCGCGACGGTATCGTGAAGATCCTCGACTTCGGCATTGCCAAGCTCACCGGGGAGGTGGGGGAAACCCGGTTCGGTTCCATCCTGGGGACCCCCTTCTACATGGCGCCGGAACAGACGCGGGGCGAGACGGTCGATGCGCGGGCCGACGTCTGGTCGCTGGGGGTGGTCCTGTACGAGATGCTCGCCGGGCGGCGGCCGTTCGCCGGCGGCAGCGGCGCGGCCGTGGTCCATGCCGTGCTCCATGGGACTCCGGAGCCCTTGACGCACCTGCGGCCCGAGGTGCCGGCGGAGCTCGGCCGGATCGTCTCCCGCATGCTGGCCAAGGACCCGGGGCAACGCCATGCGGATGCGGCGGAGGCCCTGGCAGACCTGCGGAGCGCCTCGGGTCTGCCGACCACGGGCAGCCTGCCCGCTTCAGCTCCCCGCCGGCCCCGGCGCCGGCTCGCCTGGGCTGTCCTGGGGGCCGTCGCGCTGGCAGCCGGCGTCGCCGGCGGCCTCCTGGTCTGGCGGAGAGACGGCGCTGCACCCGGCGTTCTCCCAGGGCAGATCGTCCGGTTGACCGATCTGCCAGGGAGCGAGACCTCCCCCAGCCTGTCGCCGGACGGCACGTTCTTCGTCTACGCCAAGGTCATCGATGGCAACTCCGACCTGTTCCTCCAGCGGGTGGCGGGAGGCAAACCCCTCAACCTGACCGCGGACTCACCGGCCGACGACGGTCAGCCCGCGTTTTCGCCCGACGGCCACCAGATCGCCTTCCAGTCCGAGCGGGAGGGCGGCGGCATCTTCCTCATGGGGGCCACCGGCGAATCCGTCAGGCGCCTGACCGGCTTCGGGTTCAACCCGGCCTGGTCCCCCGACGGCCGGGAGATCGCGGTCGCCACCGAGAGAGCTTTCGACCCCAGGATGCGATCTGCGCTGAGCCAGATTTTCCGCATCGACGTCGCCACCGGAGCGCAGCGGTCGCTGGCGGTCGAGGACGGCGTCCAGCCGGCCTGGTCGCCCCATGGTTTGCGGATTGCCTTCTGGGGTGTCGCACAGCCTGGGAACCGCCGTGCCATCTGGACGATTCCCGTGCACGGCGGACCTCGGGTCACGGTGGTCGACGATGCCTTCTACAACTGGAGCCCCACGTGGTCTCCCGACGGCCGGTTCCTGTACTTCGCCAGCAACCGGAGCGGCAGCATGAACCTCTGGAGGGTCGCCATCGATGAGCGCTCGGGCCGGGTGTCGGGCACCCCGCAGCCGGTCACCACCTCCTCGGAGTGGAGCGCGCTGCCGAGCCTCGCGCGCGATGGGCAGCGGCTGATCTATGCCACGGACAGCAGCCGCAGCTTCGTCGAGCTGGTCCCCTTCGACCCGGAGACGGCCCAGGTCGACGGTCCTCCCGCCCTGGCCTATCAAGGCGCGCGCGCCATCCTCTCCTGTGACGTTTCGCCCGATGGGACC
>DASUNJ010000776.1:0-15825 GCA_036277235.1 Thermoanaerobaculia bacterium
TATCTTTCCGTGTGCGAAGACCCGTTCTCGCTTGAAGATCTCGCGAAGCGGATTCGTTCGTCTTCCAACTTCCGGTTCGAATGGCAGTTCTATCACTTCAACGGAATCGATCCTCGCTCGCCCCTGGGTATCCGCAAGGCGCTCGACTCAATCATCGGAGGTTCCGATCTTCATCGGTTTCTCCAGACGTCTTTTGACGCAATGTATGATGACTCATTCGAGATCGAAGCTCTTCACCAGCACTGTCGGATGGTCTCCGGGACGGATGAATTTGAGAACGTTCTCGCATCGGCGGCGGGCGATCGTTTGGGGGCTTATTCACGGGACCTTCGAGACTCAAACGCGCGCGAGAAGGAGGCTATTCGTCAGCTCTTTGGCGGCGCCGGCAGTTATTTCGCTTATCAGTTGCTGCCTGGGGAGGCTTCGGATTGTGCTGAGTGCCGCCACCACAACAATCATCTGTTCACGACCTGGTTCTACGGTGTCGCCTGGGATTGGTGCCTTTTCGCGTCGTGGCCAGATCGCAAGCTGCTCTGGATGGGGTGCTTGACCGATACTGATTAGATGAGAGGAGGGGAAGGATGCTGCTGAAGGATGCCTTGCCACAGGTTGCCCAACCCTGTGGGACTTCACCGGGTTTTAGTCTTGGAGGTTGCCGGGTATGCCTTGAGGGTCGCGCCCCTGGAGGCCGTCGACGGCACGCCCATCGTCGACATCAAGCCCGTGCTCGGGCCCGTGGAGGAACGGTGACTCAGGGCTTCACGGACCGCACGTCGGTCACGTAGTAGTCGGTTTCCCCGAAGCAGGAAGTGGGCACGCCAACGTGCTGCTCGTAGTGCAGGGTCACCCGCTGGCCCATGGTCTGGTTGATCTGCTCGGCCACGGCGTCGTCGCGCACGCTGAAGCGGAAGATCTCCGGCATGGCGCCGGGAAGGTTGACCATCGCCAGCTCCCCCTCCCACGTCTTGCAGATCCAACCCTTGTTGGAGAACTTCTGGACGAATCCTGCCCGTTCGCCGTCGGCATAGTCGTAGCTCAGGGTGATCCAGGCCCAGAGCGCGAAGATCCCGGCCGCCACGAGGGCCAGCAGGAGGAGGACGAGGACGGGCTTGCCACATCCGCGCCGGCGGGGCGCGGGGGCTGCGGATGCAACGGGCTGGGGATCGGTGGCCATGGGAGGTTCCTCCTGCCTCCCAGTCTACCCCAGGGCTAGCATCCCCCGCCCGAGTCTGGTAAACCTCCCGCGGGCGGATGCCTGCTGGCAGGCGGCCTGCAACATGGCATTGCGGATGGGGGATGCGGATGAAGGATGAGAAGGCGCGCGAGGAGGAGGGAGGCGGGAACCGGCGGGAGCCGCAGGAGGAGAGCGCGGAGCGGGAGCCGCTCTGGTACAAGGACGCGGTCCTCTACGAGATCCACGTGCGCGCCTTTTCCGATGCCGACGGCGACGGCATGGGCGACTTCAAGGGGCTGACCGCCAAGCTCGACTATCTCCAGGACCTCGGCGTCACGACCCTCTGGATCCTCCCGTTCTACCCCTCGCCCTGGAAGGACGACGGCTACGACATCTCCGATTACACGGAGGTCCACCCGGCCTACGGCACCCTCAAGGACTTCAAGGCCTTCCTGCGCGAAGCTCACCGCCGCGGCTTGAAGGTGGTCACGGAGCTGGTCATCAATCACACGTCGGACCAGCACCCCTGGTTCCAGCGTGCCCGCAGCGCCGAGCCGGGCAGCCGCTGGCGCGACTTCTACGTCTGGAGCGATTCGCCCGAGCGCTACGCCGACGCCCGCATCATCTTCAAGGATTTCGAGAGCTCGAACTGGAGCTGGGACCCGGTCGCGAAGGCCTACTACTGGCACCGCTTCTTCTCGCATCAGCCGGACCTGAATTTCGAGAACGAGCGCGTCCATCGCGCCGTGCTCCAAGCCCTGGATTTCTGGATGGAGATGGGCGTCGACGGCCTGCGCCTGGACGCCATCCCGTACCTCTACGAATCCGAGGGGACGAACTGCGAGAACCTGCCGCGCACGCACGAGTTCCTCAAGAAGCTGCGCGCCCATGTGGATGTGAAGTACCCGAACCGCATGCTGCTCGCCGAGGCGAACCAGTGGCCGGAGGACTCGATCGCCTACTTCGGGGATCCGCAGACCGGCGAGGAGTGCCACATGGCGTTCCACTTCCCTGTCATGCCGCGGCTCTACATGGCGCTGCGCATGGAGGACCGTTTCCCGATCGTGGACATCCTGCAGCAGACGCCGCCGATCCCGGCCAATTGCCAATGGGCGATCTTCCTGCGCAACCACGACGAGCTGACGCTGGAGATGGTGACCGACGAGGACCGCGACTACATGTACCGGGTCTACGCCTCGGACCCGCGGGCGCGAATCAACCTCGGCATCCGGCGGCGGCTCGCGCCGTTGCTGGGCAACGACCGCCGCCGCATCGAGCTGATGAACGGCCTGCTCTTCTCGCTGCCTGGCGCGCCCGTCCTCTACTACGGGGACGAGATCGGCATGGGGGACAACATCTACCTGGGCGACAGGAACGGCGTGCGCACGCCCATGCAGTGGAGCGCGGACAGGAACGCCGGCTTCTCGCGCGCCAATCCGCAGAAGCTCTTCCTGCCGGTGATCGCCGACCCCGAGTACCACTACGAGGCCGTGAACGTGGAGCTGCAGCAGGGCAATCCGCACTCGCTGCTCTGGTGGATGCGGCGGCTCATCGCCCTGCGCAAGCGCCACCGCGCGTTCAGCCGCGGCTCGCTGGAGATCCTCGATCCGCAGAACCACCGCGTGCTCGCCTTCCTCCGCCGCCTGGGTGAGGAGAGCCTGCTCGTCGTCGCCAACCTGTCGCGCTTCGTCCAGCACGTCGAGCTGGATCTCTCGGTATTCCGGGGCGCGACTCCCGTCGAGCTCTTCGGCCGCACGCCGTTCCCCCGCGTGGGAGACCTGCCGTACCTGCTCACGCTGGGGCCGCATTCGTTCTACTGGTTCTCCCTGGAGACGGAGCCGCTGCCGATCCGGCTGCGCCTCGCAGGGGCCGGCTCAGAGGGGGAGGTCCCCGTTCTGGCCATTCAGGGGCCGTGGGAGAGCTGCCTGGAGGGGCGCTTCAAACCCGGGCTGGAGGCGGCGCTCGCGGCGCTCCTGCCGACCCGGCCGTGGTTCGTCGGCAGGGCGCGGACGATCCGCCAGGTGGAGGTCCGGGAATCGATCCCCCTGGAGGGGGATGCCCGCCTGGCGCTGGTCGGCGTCGAGTACACGGACGGCGAGCCCGAGACCTACGCGCTGCCGCTGGCGTTCGCGGGCGGCGGGCAGGCTGCCCAGGTGGAGCGCGACCGGCGGCCGGCGGTGCTCGTCCGGCTGCGCTCCGACTCGCCGGAGGGGACGGGAGTCCTCTACGACGCGCTCTGGGGCCCCGGCTTCTCGCACGGGCTGCTCGCGGCGATCGTCCGGCGCCGCCGCTTCAAGGCGAGCGCCGGCGAGGGCCGCGAGCTGGCCGCATTGCCGCTGCCGGCGATGTCAGCATTCCGCGACCGGCTCGGGGAAGAATCCGGGCCCGAGCCGATGATCCTCCAGGGCGAGCAGGGCCATACGTCGGTGCGTTTCGCCGACCGCTTCGTGCTCAAGCTCTTCCGCCGCCTGGAGGAGGGGATCAACCCGGACCTCGAGGTTGGGCGCTTCCTCGCCGAGCGCACCACGTTCCGCAATGCCACTCCGGTCGCGGGCTGGCTGGAGGTGAGGAACGGCCGCGAGGCGCTCACGCTCGGCGTGCTGCACGGCTTCGTCCCCAACGAGGGGGACGCCTGGAGCTACACGCTGGACATCCTGGGCCGCTACTTCGAGCGGGTGATGAGCACCGGTGGCGATCACGCGTTCGCCGCTCCGCCCGCCGAGCCGCTCGTGGAGCTGGCCGGCCGGGACGTGCCCGCGGAGGCGCAGGAGCGCATCGGCATCTATCTCCAGTCCGCACAGCTCCTCGGCCAGCGGACGGCGGAGATGCACATCGCGCTCGCCTCGCGGCCGGACGAGCCGGACTTCGCGCCCGAGCCGTTCTCGCTCCTGTACCAGCGCTCGCTCTACCAGTCGATGCGCACGCTCGCGGGGCGCACCTTCCAGCTCCTGCGGCAGCGGCTCGGTGACTTGCCGGAAACAGCGAGGCCCGAGGCGGAGGCGGTGCTGGCGGAGCAGGGCCGGGTGATCGAGCGCTTCGGCGCTCTGCTCGGCGCCAAGGTGTCGGCGACGCGCATCCGCTGCCATGGGGACTACCATCTCGGTCAGCTCCTCTACACGGGGAAGGACTTCATGGTCCTCGGCTTCGAGGGGGAGCCCTCCCGGCCGCTCTCGGAGCGCCGCATGAAGCGCTCGCCGCTGCGCGACGTGGTCAGCCTGGTGCGCTCGGTCCACTATGCTGCCTACGCGCGGCTCTACGAGGAGTCCGAGGCGGGCCTGGTGCAGCCGGGCGCGCTGCCGGCCCTGGAGAGCTGGGCGCTCGACTGGGAGCGCTGGATCTCGGCCACCTTTCTGAAGGCGTACCTCGACCGCGCCTGGGGCGCGTCGTTCGTGCCGCCGTCGCGGGAGGAGCTGGCGATGTTGATCGACGTGTACCTGCTCGAGAAGACCGTGCAGGAGCTGGCCTACGAGCTGAACAACCGGCCCGGCTGGGTCCGGATCCCGCTCCAGGGGATCCGCCAGATCCTGGGCAAGGGAGAGTGATGTTGGATGATCTGCGGGAGCTGGCCCGCCTCTATGGGGTCGAGACCTCTTACAACGACGCAATGGGCCGTCACGTCGAGGCGGGTCCGGAGTCGCTCCTGGCGGTGCTGCGCGCCCTCGGCGCTCCCCTGGAGAGCATGGACGACGTGCCCGAGGCGCTCGACGAGCGGCGGCGTGAGCTGGCCGAGCGTGTGATCGAGCCGGTCCTCGTGGCCTGGGACGGCCGGGCGCCGACGATCGTGCTCCGCTTCGGCTCGGACTCAGGTCGGATCACTTGCCGTTTCGATCTGGAGGGAGGCGAGCGCTGGGCGTGGGAGAAGGAGCTGTCCTCGCTGCCACCTGCCTCTCCATCGGGAAGGCTGTGGGTTCTGCCGAACGACCTGCCGGCCGGATACCACCATCTGCGAGTGGAGCACGAAGGGATATCGGGCGAGGCGCTGGTGATCTCTGCGCCGACGCGGGCATTCGTCGGCGACGGCAAGCCCCTATGGGGAGTGTTCCTGCCGCTCTACGCGCTGCAGACGCGCGAGAGCTGGGGAACGGGCGACTTCTCGGACCTGGAGCGGCTCGCCGCGTGGACCGCCGGCCTGGGCGGCGGGGTGGTCGCGACCCTGCCCATGCTCGCGCAGTTCCTGGACGAGCCGTTCGAGCCCAGCCCCTACGCGCCGGCGAGCCGGCTGTTCTGGAACGAGCTCTTCCTCGACCCGCGCCGCGTGCCGGAGCTGGAGGCCTGCGCGGAGGCGAAGAGCCTCCTGGAGTCGGCCGAGCTGCGCAAGGAGATGGAGGAGCTGCGCAAGGCCCCCCTCGTCGACTACGCCCGGCTGATGGCGCTCAAGCGGCGGGTCCTGGAGGAGCTGGCCCGGCAGTTCTTCGCCGATCCGAGCCCGGAGCGCCGGGACGCCTACGAGGCGTTCGCCGAGAGCCGGCCCGAGCTGGAGACCTACGCCGCGTTCCGGGCCGTGGGGGAGCGCCGGGGAGAGCCCTGGCAGAGCTGGCCGGAGCGGCTCCGCGAGGGGACCCTCGCTCCCGCGGACTGGGACGAGGACGACCGCCGCTATCACCTGTGGGTGCAGTGGATCACGGACGAGCAGGTGAGCGCCCTGGCCGCGGAGGCGCGGCGCCGCGGGCCCGGGCTCTACCTCGACATTCCGCTCGGGGTGCACGGCAGTGCCTACGACGTGTGGCGCTACCGCGACCTTTTCGCCGAGGGGATCTCGGCCGGCGCGCCGCCGGATTCCCTGTTCACCGGCGGTCAGAACTGGGGCTCCCCTCCGCTCCTGCCCGAGCGCCTGCGGGAGCGCGGCTACGACTACCTGATCGAGTCCCTGCGCCACCATCTCCGCCACGCCGGGCTGCTGCGGATCGACCACGTGATGCAGCTCTACCGGCTGTTCTGGATCCCGTGGGACATGGATGCCTCGGCGGGCGTCTACGTCCGCTACCCGGTGGACGAGATGTTCGCGGTGCTCTCGGTCGAGTCCCACCGCCACCAGGCGATCGTGGTGGGGGAGAACCTGGGCACGGTCCCGCCCGAGATCGGCGACGCCATGGACCGCCACGACGTGCTCGGCATGTACGTGGTCCAGTACGAGCTGCAGCCCGGAAACCGGCTGCGCACGCCGCCGGCCCGCTCCGCCGCGAGCCTGAACACGCACGACATGCCGACGTTCCGGGCGTTCTGGGAGGCCAGGGACGTGGCCGAGCTCCAGCGGCTCGGCTTCTTCAATGAAGACCAGGCGCGCGAGGAGCGCGAGCGCCGGGCCGAGCTCCGCCGCCAGATCCTCGAAGAGCTGCCGCCCGAGGAGCGCGGCGACGAACGCGCCCATGCCGTGGTGCTGCGCCGGCTGCTGGAGGTCCTGGCAGCCAGCCCGGCGCGGATGGTCCTGGTCAACCTGGAGGATCTCTGGGGCGAGGCCGAGCCGCAGAACGTGCCTGGCACCCACATGGAGCGGTCGAACTGGCGGCGCAAGGCCCGCTACACGTTCGAGGAGCTCTCGGCGAAGCCGGAGGTGGTGGATGCGCTGCGCCGCGTGGATGCGATCCGCAAGGAGAGGGGATGAGCTTACTGTCCGAGCAGGACCTGTACCTGTTCAACGAAGGGACGCACTACCGGCTGTACGACCACCTGGGCTCGCATCCCTCCGGGGAGGGAACGTGGTTCTCGGTGTGGGCGCCGGACGCCGAGAGCATCACAGTGATGGGCGACTGGAATGGCTGGGACAAGGAAGCTCATCCCCTGGCCCGCCGCGGCGCCACGGGCATCTGGGAGGGCTTTCTTCCAGGGGTAGGGCCGGGAGCTCACTACAAGTACCACATGCTTTCCCGGTATCCTCCGGGGGGCGGGTACAGCGCGGACAAGGCCGATCCGTTCGCCTTCCATGCCGAGGTCGCGCCGGCGCAGGCCTCGGTGGTCTGGGAGCTCGGCTACGAGTGGGCGGACGCCGACTGGATGGCGGGGCGCAAGGAGCGCCAGGCGGTCTCGGCCCCCATGTCCATCTACGAGGTGCACCTGGGCTCCTGGCGCCGGGTGCCGGAGGAGGGCGACCGTTCGCTCACCTACCGCGAGATCGCGCCGGTCCTGGCCGAGCACGTGAAGAAGCTGGGCTTCACCCACGTCGAGCTGATGCCGGTCACGGAGCACCCCTACTATCCCTCCTGGGGCTACCAGGTCACCGGCTACTTCGCTCCGACCAGCCGCTACGGCACGCCGCAGGACTTCATGTTCCTGGTCGACCATCTGCACCAGCAGGGCATCGGGGTGATCCTCGACTGGGTGCCGTCGCACTTCCCCACGGACGAGCACGGGCTGGCCTACTTCGACGGCACGCACCTCTATGAGCACGCCGATCCGCGCCAGGGGTTCCACCCCGACTGGGGGAGCTACATCTTCAACTACGGGCGCAACGAGGTGCGGAGCTTCCTCATCAGCAGCGCGATCTTCTGGCTGGACCGGTACCACGTCGACGGCCTCAGGGTGGACGCGGTCGCCTCGATGCTCTACCTCGACTACTCGCGCAAGGACGGGGAATGGATTCCGAACCGCTACGGCGGGCGCGAGAACCTGGAAGCCATCCAGTTCCTGCGCGCCTGCAACGACGAGATCTGCAAGGAATTCCCCGGCGTGCAGATGATCGCGGAGGAGTCGACCTCCTGGCCGATGGTTTCGCGGCCGACCTACGTGGGTGGGCTCGGCTTCGGCTACAAGTGGGACATGGGTTGGATGCATGACACCCTGAAGTACCTCGCCCACGACCCGATCCACCGCAAGTACCACCACAACGAGATCACGTTCCGGATGGTCTACGCCTGGAACGAGAGCTTCGTGCTGCCGCTCTCCCACGACGAGGTGGTCCACCTCAAGGGCTCGCTCGTGAACAAGATACCGGGCGACGACTGGCAGAAGCTGGCCAACCTGCGGCTGCTCTACGGCTACATGTGGGCGCAGCCCGGCAAGAAGCTGCTGTTCATGGGGGCCGAGCTGGCGCAGTACCGCGAGTGGAACCACGAGACGAGCCTGGACTGGCACCTGCTGGACGATCCCGCCCACGCCGGCATCGCCCTCTGGCTGGAGGATCTGAACCGCCTCTACCGCGAGGATCCGGCGCTGCACGAGCTGGACGCCTCGCCGGAAGGCTTCGAGTGGATCGACGCCAACGACGCCCTGAACAGCGTGCTCACCTTCCTGCGCAAGAGCGAGGACGACGAGGACATCCTTCTCGTGGTGCTCAACTTCACACCCGTGCCGCGGGAGAGCTACCGGGTGGGCGTGCCCCGCCCCGGACTGTGGACCGAGGTGCTGAACAGCGATGCCGCCGAGTACCAGGGGAGCGGCGTGGGCAACATGGGCGGGATCGAGACCTCGCCGGTCCCCCTCCACGGCCGCTCCTGGTCCCTTGCGCTGAGCCTGCCGCCTCTCGGAGCCGTCTACCTGAAGGCTCCCGCGGCACCTGCCACAGAGGAGCCCGGCCCCGAAGAGGAGCCGGGCTCCGCGGAATCAGAACAGTAGGTTGCCTTCGCCCAGGGTGAAGTTCATACCGCTTCCGTATCTGGTCTTCGCGAAGTTGAGGTCGGCGAGAGCGCTCTGGATCAGCGACTTGCGCGTGCTCGTCGAGGTCTCGAAGGTGGCGGTGATGTTCTTGGTGATGGCGCTGAGGAGGAAGAACACGGCGTCCGAGTGCAGGCCCTTTTCGTCCAAGACCTCGATGGCGTCCAAGGCCTCGACGTTGGAGAGCGAGAGCAGCATGTTGACGGTGTTGCGCTTGTTGGGATCCGTGCTGGTGCTGTTCTCCAGGGTCAGGGCGGCGCTGTTGCGCTTGATCGAGAGGGCGTTGTTGAACGAGGCGTTGAGCACCCGCAGGAACTTGCCGATGTTGGCGACGTCCGTGGCCGTCAGCGGGACGGCGGTGCCTCCGCCCGCGGGCGATTGGGCGAACGCCGGAGTCGTGTAGAAGGCGACCGCGTCCTCGATGGTGGGGGCGCTGTTGTTGTGGAAGAACGGCTCGGTGTCGGCGGCCTCGATCAGCGGCGTCGTGTTGAAGGTGCCGTCGCCGAAGCAGTCGAGGGTGCCGTTGCCGTCGCAGTCGCGGTTGGCGAGCCCGAAGCCGCCGTCGCGCGGGTGGACCTCGGTAGTCTGGCTGGGGTCGGGAGCCTTTTCCACGCCGGTATCGAAGTTGAAGTTCTGGCCGGTGGCGATGTTGGCGCCGGCATTTGCGTGGCAGCCGTTGCAGCGCGCGTCGGCGGCCACGAACCGGATCTTGCCCGCCTGGGCGCCGGAGTTGGACAGGGTCACGTTGGCGAGGTTGAGCTCGTTGAGGCGGCCGCTGGCCAGGGAGAACGCTTCCATCCTGTCGAGCTGGGCATCCGTCGGCAGGACGAAGTCAACGCCGGAGACCCGGTTGAGCCGCTTGGGGAAGTGCTGCGTCACCGCGCCGACCGGGAAGAAGCGGAGGGCGCCCGTGCTCGGAGCGCCGTCGCCGCTCCAGCCCGTGCGCTGGACCGGCGCCCTGCCGTCGGCGGGCGCGAGCATCGAGGTTGCCATCGACAGCGAGTGCGGCACGCCGCGCATGGTGAACCTCACGGTGGGGCTGGGCGGGCCGAAGCCGTCGGCGTTCTCCAGGATGAGGGCATGGTTGCGCATCAGGTTCGGCCGCTCGAGGCCGGGCACGCCGCCCAGGAAGGCCGGGAGCTCCGCCACGAACAGCTTGTCGAAGGGGGACAGCGTCTGGATGAAGTCGAGGTCCAGACCCTGGTTGTTGTTCACCCGGTGGCAGGTGGCGCAGGTGCGGCCGTTGCCGCTGAAGGTCCCGCGGAAGAAAAGGTCGGCGCCCTGGCCCACCGTCTGGCTGACCAGGCCGTGCGCGATGAGGACGCCCGAGTTCGCCTCCGCCGGGCGGGAGCCGAACAGGGATCCCAGGCCGGCCGGGCTCAGGAGACCGGGAGCCCGGACGGCTTCCCGCGACCGCTCTGCCTGCACGCGGGAGGTCGTGTAGAGCCGCTCGAAGAACGACCGGGTACCGAGGAGGGTGCGGCTCTGATCTGGCGTCCGGCCGGCGGGCGAGACGACCACCAGGTCGAGCTCGAAGTCGCGGAAGAACTCGCGGCCGAGCTGGGCCTTGATCTGGCGGCCGTTCGCGAGACGGCCGATCCGGAACATGCGGTCGCCCGGCTCCGGCTGGACGGTCATGCCGGGCGCGTCCTGGTTGTCGATCAGCCACAGGTCGGCCGGGCCGTCCAGGCCCCGCACCTCGGCGCTCACCCTGCCGTCGATCAGGTCGAGGTCCACCTGGCCGCGTGCGGCGCTGGGCTCGGTGGAGAGGCCCTCGGTCCAGCCGACGGTGATCATGACGTTGCCGTCGCCTCCGGCCGCCAGGTAGCTTTTCTGCCACTCCTGGTAGAAAGGCTCGAGCGTGGACCGCTCGGCGACGATGGCCTGGACTGAGTTGGCGGGCTGCGCGGCCGGGGCGGACGTCTCCGGAGCAAGGCTCAGCATCAGCAACGGCGGCAGTCCCAGAATGAAGACGGTTCCGAGAACAACGGGAAGCAGCTTGATCTTGCCTTTCACGAACACCTCCTGAAAAAAGTGCAGCACATGGGAGGGAAGGGCGAGGGGATGCCTCCGCGGCGGGCCGCGGCAGACGATCGACACGAAGGGTGCAGAGCCGCTCATAACTCCAACGCAGGAGAAGACTGCAACTGCTGCCAGTCGATGTATGACCAGAGGATGCTTCTAATAGAAAGAGGTACTCAAGGACGGCGAAACGAGACAACGAGTTTCGAGGAGCCCTGGATCTGGGAGGCCGGGCGCCGGTGCCGGTGCTACAGGAATGCGCGGAAAAACGCTTGAGCGAAGCTGGACTGCTGCACCTGTGCAGAACTGAGCGGGTTGTCCCACCAGACGCCTTCGCTATTTGCGAGCAGTATGAGCGTCAGGTTCTCGTCAGGGACTTTCAGGTACAACGCCGAGTACGCATCGTCCCACCAGCCCGAGTGCCAGCGGAGCTCATGACCTGCGTGCCGCTGGGCAAACCAGCCGAGGCTGTAGGGCAGAGATTCGCCGGTGGGCGAGCGCACGGGGCTCATCATGGCCGTGTACGACGCGGGCGAGATCAGCTCGCCTCGATCCAGCGCGACATCGAATCGGGCCAGGTCCAGAACCGTGGAGATCACGCCGCCGGCGGCACCGTCGCCCTGCGCCCCCCTCTCGGGCGAACGCACCATCATTCCGGCGCTGTCGACGTAGTACGGAATGGCGATCGCGGCGGCCAGGTCTTCACGTAGTGGCAGGTCGCGATTGGTTCGTGCGGACCGCGCCATTCCCGCGGGTTGAAAGACATACTGTTCCACGAGCCGGGAGAAAGGCGTGCCGGCGGCTGCCATCATGGGGCGCGAGGCCCACGAATACAGTACGGGATTGTAGGAGAACTGCGCCCCGGGATGGCCGATGGCGGTGTGCGTCAGCAGGTGGCGGAGCGAGTGCTGCGGAGATTCACAGCGCAGCCCCTGGGCGAAGATCGAGGGCTGCTCGCTGAAATCCCTGCAGAAATCTGCCCACTCGCTGTATTGCGCCATGGGACGGTCAAGGTCGAGCAGACCCTCCTCCACCAGCCTCAGGGCGACGACGGCCGAGATGGGCTTGGTGACCGAGGCGATATCGTACGGGGTGTCCGGTGTAGCCGGAATCTGCCGCTCCAGGTCAGCGTATCCGAAGCCACGGGCGAAGATGACCTCTCCGTCCTTGACGACTGCGGCAGACAGCCCGGGAATCCGCGCGGCCGTACGCAGCGAGTCGAGCGCCCGCTCGAACGCGGGCAAATCGTAGGCAGACTCCGTCGGAGAGAGGCTGTGCCGCGCTGGTACGCAGGAAGCCATGGGGAGGATCAGGAGCATCAACGCGGGCAATCTCAAAGCAATCTCCGTGTCACGAGAGCTGAGTCAGGGCTATCTCCTTGATTCTCCTGGCTTTTGTGGATCATCCTACGAGATTTTCTTGAGCCCGTCAAAATGACGCGCGGTTTTTCATTTTGGCGCGCTTGCGGCGATTCCGAGGACGCGCCTTGTTGTCCCGTTCCTGAAATTGGCGCGTTTTTCGATGATCCGGCACCCTGTAAGTAGGGGTAGACTCCATCCGATGAAAGAAGACAAATGGCCATCTCTCCCTCAAGACCCTCGCTGGGTGCTGGAGCAGATCGAGATGGGCTTCCGCCAGATCGAGCCCGACGCCCAGATATCCCCCCTGGTGCCGAAGCTCAGGTATGACGAGATCGAGAGCGCGGTGACGCGCGCGTTGCAGGAGGAGCTGGCCCGCCTGGACGAGCTCGACGGGAACGAGGCAGGGCAGGAAACGGAAACGCCCGGCGAGGGCCGGGCGTTGGACGACTAGCAGGAGGCCGGAACCCCCGGCTTACCGGATTTCAGGATCGAGCGGAGGGGCCGAACGGCCGTCCAGCTTGCCGAGAGAGTGGGCGATGAGGTGGAGCAGCTCCACGGTGGCCTGCTCACACTCCACTGCGTCCCGGAGAAGAAGGATGCCGGCGAGCGCTTCGCGCTCGACGCCGACCGCCCGGAAGGTCACCAGCAATTCAGCCACGAGCTGCCGGATCTCGTCGGTACGGCTCTGCTGCAGCCAGACCGAGACGAGGTCGATCGAGACCAGGGCGGCGCGGTAACCGAGCCCGATCTGGTCGAACCTGTCCCTGGCCTCGACGAAAGTGGCCTCGGCCTCTTCCAGCTCGCCGAGGCCGGCGGCGATCTTGCCTTCGACCCAGAGGAGCTTGATGTTCACCAACTCGTCGCTGAACCGGGCGTAGAGCGGCCGCATCTGCTGCAGCGACCGCCGGGCCTCTTCGTACTCACCCAGCTCGACGCGGAGCAGGATGATGTTGTGCAGCGCCTGGAAGGCCAGCTTCGGCTCCCGGACACGGTCGATGATGTTGAGGCCGTGCACCAGGTACCGGATGCCCTCCAAAGGGTCTCCGGTGTAGCCGGCGTACAGGCCGCGGCCGATGAGAACCCGTCCGGCGGAGTGCTGGTCGCCGAGCTTGATGTAGATCGAGTAGCCGATGTCGAGCAAGCGGAAGGCCTGGTCGAAGCGCCGCTGCGCGCAGGCGAGCGCCGCGCCCAGGTCGGAGAGGCGTGCGAGCAGGCGGGCGTCGCCGGTGCCGCGGGAGCGGCAGTCGACGGCGCGGGTCATCATGCGGTCGGCCTGCGGCAGATCGCCGATGACGCGGTGAGCGTTGGCCACCTCGGCCCAGGCCCGGGCCTGGAGATCCGCGACGATCTTGGCGCCATAGACCTCCACGTCGAGCTCCTCGGCCGCCTGCGCGGCCAGCTCGGCGAGCCGGAGCATGGCCGCGGGATCGCTGAGGCGCAGGTCGAACGACCTGTCCATGAGGGCCTCGCAGACATCGGGAGTGGCGAAACCGGGCTCACCGGGGAGCGGCAGCCCCTCGGCTCCGGGGACCATGCGCACCGGCTCCCTGCGTCCCACGCTGCCGCCCGTCTTGGCGAGGGCAGCCGCGTAGGCGGAGGAGATGGCCGAGTCGTACGCCGCATCCAGCTCGGCGGAGATCTCGACCTCCTCGGGAAGCGGTGTGAACAACGGTCCCGACATGAGTGCCATGGTCTCCCGGCACTCGGAACACCCACCGACCAGGTGGGCAACTACCGCACGGGCCGCATGAGACGAGAGACTACCGTTTGCGAAGCTCTCCAGCATCTCATGGGTCGGGTGACGATCGTCCATCGTTCCCTCCGATGTCTGCGCAATTTCTAGCGCCGCGATTCTTTCACAGACCTATACGGAAATCCAGTCTCCAGGTTTTCAGAGCAGCTCCTAGGGCCCGATTTCCGTCCCTTCACAGGTCCGGCAGATCGTCGCCGCCGGCAGACCCCAGGGGTCCAGTCCGGCGCCTTCGTTCTCATAGACTGGCGTAAACCCGCCGGAGTTCCCGGCCGCCTCGTCGCCGCCCCATCCGAACACATCGGTAAACCAGCTCCAAACCGTGTGCCATCCGTCGAGACTCCGTCCGCCGAAGTCCAGGGCGGCCGCCGGTACCGTACCGGCCAGTGCGAGCGCCAGCACCAGAGCCAGCATCCCACTACGACGAATCATGTTGCGAAGCATGCATCCTCCGTGATCCAGGGGGGAGAAGTCCGGAGCCCTCATGGCACCGGCGCCCACAGTAAGCGATGCTCTACCTAGTACAGGTGCCGGAAACCGGCAAAAGCGAGATTCTTCCCGAAGCGAAGGTAAGAGCCCAGCCGGCAACAGGGTACGCCCGACCGCTTCAGGCGTCAACGGGAAAGCGCGGAAAGCGAGCAGCCTTGGAACCTGCCCTCGACGGACCCCTTGCCTGCCGCTCCTTCATAAGTGCCGTCAAACGAGCCTTTGAGGACAACCGGCCCGTTGGCGGGTCCGCCGTCCTGCAGCTCCAGGGAGACCCGGCCGGTCGAGCTGGCGAGCGCGCCGGTGCGGCTGCGCCCCGTCACGAAAAGCTGCCCCCGGTAGGGGCCGCCGCCGCGCCCGCTGCGAATATCGCGCAGCTCGTCGACCCGCACGGCCACGGCCGGCAGGTCGGGATCCCCCGTGCGCAGGTTCACCTGCAGCCCGGTCCCCTCGTGGACGGCGCAGCGCACCGGCAGCGTCCCCTCGAAGGACTGCCGGCCCGTTGCCACCAGCAGGGCGCCGCTCGCTCCCAGGCGCTCGGTGCTGCGCGAGGTGATTTCCGCGGGACGCGGACCGGCGTCGGTCAGCCGGGGCGAGGTCTCGGTGCCGCAGGACAGGAAGAGCAGCAGGCACAGCGAAGCGACGGCCCGCCTTCTGGCGGGTCTGGCGATCTTCGTCGGCTTGCCCATGAGGTTTGGAAGTGAAGGGTGCAACGTGTCGTGCTGGTCTTTCACTCACCCGCCCGGATACCGGCTCACGCGTTGCACCCTCAACAGGATTTCTTTTGCAGAATAGATGCCAATTCTACCTGCGGGCGAGCACGCCCCACAGGAACGTCAGGGCGGAGAGCGCCAGCAGCCAGCGGCCCGCGGGCTCTTCGGGGCGGTCGATGCGCAGCATCACGCCCGAGATCAGGAGCGCGGCGGAGACGATCATCCAGGAGGCGCGGCGGATGGAGCGGTCCAGGCGCTGGATCGTCTTGCGCGCCTCGGGCGCCAGCGTCGACTGCACCGTCAGGGTACCGCGCTCGATGCGCGAGACCAGGGAGCCGACCCGGCTCGGCAGCCCGAGCAGCGCGTGCAACTGGATCGTGCCGGCGCTCAGGAGCTCCCGCCAGCCGAGGCGCAGCTCCTCGCGGGCGAGGCGCTCGGCGAACGGCACGGTCTCGGCCCAGGGATCGAACTCCGGATCGAGCTGCGTGGTCATCCCGGCCAGCAGGCCTACCGCGCGCGACGCGAAGAGCAGGTCCACCTGCACCTGGAAGGGGATGTCGTAGAGGAGGTCCCGGTACTCCCGGAAGAAGTAGCTCGCTTGGGAGAACGCCACGTCCCGCAGGCTGCCGATGCTGACCCCCCAGAAGCGCCGGAACAGCTCCTCGTGGATCTCCTCCAGCCGCGCGAGGTCGGCCCCGGGCAGGAGCACTCCGGCGCTGACGTAGGACTGCA
>DASUNJ010000777.1:0-3935 GCA_036277235.1 Thermoanaerobaculia bacterium
TGTACCTGGTGCTGCATTCGCAGGTGAAGCCGCAGAAACTAAGACCGAGTCTTCATCTCTTCCATCATCCGGCCCAGGTAGAACCCCGACCACAGGAGCAGCGGCAGCCCGAGCTTGAACGGCAGGTCGAGCAGGTGGCGGACGAGCCCGTAGGCATTGCGGGCGAAGGGGCCGTAGTGCGCGAGGCTCCAGGCGCCGAGCTTGGTGGCATAGGCCGCCTTGACCACGAAGAAGCAGAGGAAGAGGTCGAAGAAGACCGTCACCAGCACGGCCCAGCCCAGGTTCTCCAGCTTTTTCATCCAGGGGACGCCGGGCACCGCCAGGAAGAGCGCCCCGAGCAGCACCAGGTGGAAGTGCAGGTCGCTCACACGGAACGTGTGGACCAGGCTCTTGGCGGGTGGGAGGTCGCGGCGCTGGACATAGGCGTCTTGGCCCCGCAGGTGAAGGTCGGTCACGTTCGGGCTCTCCGAGATCTGCAGGAGGTTCTCGCCCGCGACCACCAGGAACCGGTTGTAGACGGGGGTGAGCAGCGCCCAGGCGGCCCAGGCGGGGATCGTCCAGAGCAGGACGTTGCGGACCAGCCGTCCGGCCCAGCTCATCCGGGTCATCGGGGGATGGGCTCGCGAGGGGCTCCCAGCCGGTTCGCCCAGAGGATCCAGAGCAGCACGCTGAACAGGATCACCACCGTCTGCCAGACCACGGTGTGCGAGGCGTCGAACCAGGACGGGAGGTAGGCGCCGGTCAGGTAGAGGGCGACGACGCGCACCAGGTTCACCGCCTGGATCGCCACCGCGCCGACCGCGAGCCCCAGGAGCCGCGCCCGCCACGGAGCGGGGAAGGCGAGCACGGCCGCGAGGAAGATCAGCATGGCCTCGACCCCGTTGCAGCCGTTGCGGATGTTCACGGCGAACCGGCTGCCGCGGATGATCGTCCCCTGCATGCGGACGTCCTGTCCCAGGAGGTCCAGCGTCGCGCCGCTCACCCGGGCGATCCCGCCGGTGAACGGCTCGATGACGTGGTCGTTGACCCAGTTCACCGAGATCAGGGTGAAGCTCCCCCCGAGCAGCACCGCAAACAGGATCAGGAACGTCAGCTCCCGCCGGTTCCGCTGCCAGAAAGGGGGCTCGGAAGGAGCCGGAGCGGTGGGTCGTTTCGCTGGTTTCACTCTCTCTCGGCTTCCTGAGCGGCCTGCCAGATCTCCCGGAACTTCTCACGGACATAGGGGTGGAGGTCTTCCACCGTCTCTTCGGGCAGGTCCAGGACGCGGACGAGCTCGAGCACGTCGGCGAGATCCTTCAGCCGGTGGGGCGCCGAGATCCCGGAGGCCAGCTTGAGCTCGATCAGCGTCAACAGTGGAAGCAGCGCGACCCGCTCGCCCCGCACGGCGGCAACGGCAGGGTCGGGAAAAACGACGGGCTTGGGACGGCCGTCGCCGGGATATTCGCCGGTCAACAGCACGTCGATCGGGACTTCGTTTTCCGTGTCGCGCAGGCTCTTGCTGCCCGGAAACTTCGGGAGGTAGCCCAATCCCAGGTGCTTCGCCTTGAACTCATCGAGGCCTGCCGGCGTCAGGAGAATGTCCACGTCGACGGTGAGGCGGCGGTAGCCGTAGGCGTTCAGCGCCATGGCTCCGACGATGGCGTAGGGGATGCCGTCCTCTTCCAGCAGCCGCGCGATCTTCTCTAAAGCATGCTGCACATCGGATTTACCCATGAAGAACCTGGACGCCTCCTCCGCGCCCGCGAAAAGCCGGTCCTCCTCCTCCCGGCTGAGCCGTCGAGTCCCTGCACGTGCCATGACCTCAGGGTAGCATGCCTCCCTTCATTGACAACCCCGGCCCGCCGGCCATACGATCCCCCGGACCCGGAGCACCCCTAAAACATGCACAAGAACCTGACGCCGAAGAGCACGATCCTCGACGCCCAAGAGATGGCTCGGATCATTCGGCGGATGGCGGTCGAGATCGTCGAGCGCAACGGTGGCGTTGCCGGACTGATGCTCGCCGGCATCCGCACCCGCGGCGTGCCGCTCGCCGAGCGCATCGCCGCCGAGATCGAGCGCATGGAGGGGCAGAAGGTCCCCCTGGGCGCCCTCGACATCACCCTCTACCGCGACGACCTCTCGACCATCGCGGCCCAGCCCCAGGTCAAGGGCACCCACCTCCCGCTCCCCATCGACGGCATCGTGGTGGTGCTCTGCGACGACGTGCTCTACACCGGGCGCACCGTGCGCGCCGCCCTGGACGAGCTCATCGACTTCGGACGCCCCAAGGCCGTCCAGCTCGCCGTGCTGGTGGACCGCGGCCACCGGGAGCTGCCCATCCAGGCCGACTTCGTGGGCAAGATGGTCCCGACCTCGCAGTACGAGGTCATCGAGGTCTCCTTCCACTCCACGGACGACACCGAGCAGGTGCGCATCCTGGAGCGCCCGAACCGCTGATGGCCGATCCGCAGGTGCGGTGGGACCGCAAGGACCTCCTGGGGATCGCCGAACTCTCCCCGGACGAGATCTCCCTGATCCTGGACACCGCCGAGTCGTTCGCCGAGGTCGGCGAGCGTTCCATCAAGAAGGTCCCGACCCTGCGCGGCAAGACGGTCATGAACCTCTTCTTCGAGGCCTCGACCCGCACGCGCTCCAGCTTCGAGATCGCCGAGAAGCGCCTGTCCGCCGACAACCTGAACTTCTCGACCTCCGGCTCCGCCCTGGAGAAGGGTGAGAGCCTGATCGACACGGCCATGAACCTGCAGGCCATGGCGCCCGATCTCGTGGTCATCCGCCACGCCTACCCGGGCACGCCCCACATGCTCTCGAAGCGGCTCAAGGCAGGGGTCATCAACGCCGGCGACGGCGCCCACGAGCACCCCACCCAGGCGCTGCTCGACGCCTTCACGATCCGCCGCCACAAGGGGGGGAAGCTCGCCGGCCTGCGCATCGCGATCATCGGCGACATCGAGCACAGCCGCGTCGTGCGCTCCAACATCCATCTGCTGACCAAGATGGGCGCCACCGTGGTCGTCGGCGGACCGCGCACCATGATGCCCGCCGAGATCGAGAAGATGGGGGTCGAGGTCGCCCATACGCTCCAGGACGCCATCCGCGACGCAGACGTGATCATGATGCTGCGCATCCAGCTCGAGCGGCAGGGCAAGCTGGCCTTCCCGTCGGTGCGGGAGTACTTCCAGCTCTTCGGCCTCACCACCGAGCGGCTCGAGGGGGCCCGGGAGGACGTCATCATCATGCATCCGGGGCCGATGAACCGCGGGGTCGAGATCGCGAGCGAGCTGGCCGACGGACCCTACTCGGTCATCCTGGAGCAGGTCACCCACGGCGTCTCGGTCCGCATGGCCGTCCTCTATCTGTGCTCGATGGTGCACCGGGAGGGAGTGTGAGCCGGATATTGATTCAAGGCGGCCGGGTGATCGATCCGAGCCAGGACCTCGACGGGACGATGGACGTTCTGATCGAGGACGGCGCGGTCGCGAAGATCGACGGCCAGATCGACGGCAAAGACGCCGAGGTGATCGATGCCGCTGGCCTGATCGTGGCTCCGGGGCTGATCGACATCCACGTCCATCTGCGCGAGCCGGGTCAGGAGTACAAGGAGACGGTGCGCACCGGCACCCTGGCCGCGGCGGCCGGCGGTTTCACGGGCGTGGCCTGCATGGCCAACACCGAGCCGGTCAACGACACCCGCTCGGTCACCGAGCACATCCTCCTGGAAGCCCGGCGCCATGGCTTCGCCCGGGTCCATCCGATCGGCGCCATCAGCAAGGGGCTCAAAGGGGAGGAGCTGGCCGAGATCGGCGAGATGATCCGCGCCGGTGCCGTGGCGGTGTCGGACGACGGCCGGCCGGTCATGAACGCGGAGCTGATGCGCCGCGCCCTGCTCTACGCCCAGCACTTCGATGTCGCGGTCATCCAGCACGCCGAGGACC
>DASUNJ010000778.1:0-2174 GCA_036277235.1 Thermoanaerobaculia bacterium
CGGCTCAGTAAGCTCAGACCCCAATCGAGATTTCGGAAGGGGCGTCCCTGGACGCCCTTTTTCTTTTGCAGCCGGGTCAGGACGCGGGAACGGTCACTTCGCGCAGGAACTCCCCCGCCGTCGCCCGGAACTCGTCCGTCCATTCGTGACCGCCCTGGAAGATCACCGGCCGCACGTCGACCCTCTTCGCCCGGAGCAGCTCGACGTCGTGCTCCATCTTGGCCGCGTCGTACCACTCCTCGCTGGTGCCGCGCCCCAGGAGCACCGGCGGGAAGCGGGTAAGGTCCTGCTGCTCCAGCTCCGGCGGCACGTCGCCCCCCAGCACGATCAGCCCATGGCAGGCATGGCCCGCCCCGGCCGCTGCGCGGTAGGCCATCGCCGCGCCCTGGGAGAACCCGAGGTAGACGAGCCGCTCCGAGACGGGAAGCTCCTGCCTGACGCTCGCCACCACGCTCGCCACGTAGCGCACGTTGTCGAGGATCGCCTGCTCGCGGTCGAGCCGGGTCATCCAGCAGGCGATCACCTCGCCGGTGCGGTTGTAGAACGGGTGGAGCGCCTGCACGGCGCAGAGCACGCACCGGGAAGCGCCGGGGATGCGGCGCAGCTCCTCCAGGTGCCGCTCGGCGTTCTCGCCGTAGCCGTGGAATCCCACCAGGAGCGGTGCCCCCTCGGGCGCCGCCGGAGCTTCCAGGAGATAGCGGCCGTGAACCGTGGCGGCCACTTGACGGGCGATCGTCATGCCCGCTTCCTCTCCGCGCCCCGGTGCAGGGGGGCGGACAGCTCGTGCACCCGGTTCTCGATCAGCGTGGCCAAGCCGGCGCGTCCGACCGCGAGGTTCTCCTCGACCAGCCGCACCAGGGCGCTGCCCACGACCACGCCGTCGGCAACCTCGCCCACCGCCGCCACCTGGGCCGGCGAGGAGATGCCGAAGCCCACGGCGAGCGGCTGGTCGAGCTTCCTGCGCAGGCGCTTGACGTCCCGCACCAGGTCGGACGGCAGGGCGGTGCGCTCGCCGGTGACGCCGGTGCGGGAGACGTAGTAGACGAAGCCGGTCGAGATGCGGGCCACCCGGCTCACCCGGTCGCGGGTGCTCGTGGGCGCCAGCAGGAAGATGGTGTCCACCCCGTGCTCGCGCAGGCAGGGCACCAGCTCGCGCTCCCCCTCCTCGGGGGGCACGTCCACGCAGAGCACGCCGTCCACCCCGGACGAGGCGGCCTGCTCGGCGAAGCGCTCGATGCCGCGGGCGTGGACCGGGTTGAAGTAGGTGAAGAGCACGATCGGGACGCCCAGCCGGTCCCGGTGCCGGGCCACCAGCTCGAGAATGTTCGAGAGCTTGGTGCCGGCGGCGAGCGCCCGCACGGTCGCCCGCTGGTTCGTCGGCCCGTCGGCGATGGGATCGCTGAACGGCACCCCCAGCTCGATGACGTCGGCCCCTCCCGCGGCCATGGCGTCCAGGAACGAAGCGGTGGCCTCCAGATCCGGATCGCCGGCCATGAGGAAGGGGATGAAGGCCGCCCTCCCCTCCTCCGCGCACTTGGCGAAGACATCGTCGATCGCGCTCATCGCAGGTCTCCTCCTACCAGCGCCACGGGCGCCGGCTCGGCGCTCTCCTCGTGTTCCCGATCCCAGGCGATCACGGACTCCACGTCCTTGTCGCCGCGGCCGGACAGGTTGACCAGGATGATCCGCCGCGGCGTCAGGCGCGGCGCCCGCTTGATCACCTCGGCGATGGCGTGAGCGCTCTCCAGGGCGGGGAGGATGCCCTCGGTCCGCGCCAGGAGGTGGAAGGCGGCGATCGCCTCCTCGTCCGTCGCCGAGGTGTACTCGACCCGCCCCGCGTCGCGCAGCCAGACGTGCTCGGGGCCGACCGCCGGGTAGTCGAGCCCTGCGGAAACCGAGTGGGTCTCGGAGATCTGCCCCTCCTTGTCCTGGAGGACCATCGTCCGGGTGCCGTGGAGGATGCCGAGGCCGCCGCCGTGGAAACGGGCGGCGTGCTCGCCGAGCCGCGTGCCCCTTCCGCCCGCCTCGACGCCGATCAGGCGCACCTTGGCGTCGCCCACGAACGCGGTGAACAGGCCGATCGAGTTGCTGCCGCCGCCCACGCAGGCCACGGCGAGGTCGGGCGACTCGGTGCCGGCGATCTTCTTGAGCTGGACGCGGGCCTCGTCGCCGAT
>DASUNJ010000779.1:0-9315 GCA_036277235.1 Thermoanaerobaculia bacterium
TCCGCGCCAGCAGGCGGACCCCATCTGTGGACGTGCCCTGATCTCTCCCATAGCCCTGCCAGACGTCCTGCGGAGTCTCGATTGGGAATTCGGCCTCGAAGGAGCGGCGCTGGATGCCCTCTCGCGGGTCGGCCGGGCTCCAGACTCCGGTCATCTGCCACTGTGTGACGGCGAGCAGGCCGAAGGCGAGAGCGCCGGCGGCGACCAGAAGGGCCGCCCCCTTCCACCGTCCGGCGAGAAGGAGATCGACGGCCACGGCGACTCCAAGAAGGGCGAGAGCCGGCTGGTGCAGGCAAGCCGCGGCGAGGAGCACGCCGGCTCCCACGAGGCTCCACAAGGGCTCCGGCTGCTGTCGAGCCTGCCGCCAGAGGAGCAGCGCGAAGAAGACGCAAGCCATCAGGAAGAGCTCGGGGGAGCCCCGGAACACGTAGCCGAATGAGGCCGAGGCGAAGAAGAAGCCGCCGATGAAAAGCGAATTGACTGGATTGGAGTCCTGGAAGAGCCCGGCCGCCGAGGCCAGCATGCCCAGGAAGAGCGCCATGTTGAGCACAGGCAGCCCAGCCGCTCCGAGCAGCGCCCAGGCGGGAGCGGCAGCGAGAGCCCAGGCGACCGGCTCGGCGTAACGCACGGTCCGGCCGCCATCCGAGGTGAGGAGGGTCAACCCGGCGGGGCCTTCGTTCCAGGTCCGGTAGGCGCGCCGCAGATCGGACGGGCCAAAGAGAAGGTCGCCGTCCTCCCACAGGCTCTGGGCCATGAGGACGTGCGTGGTCTCGTCCCCCACCGGAACCGGAGAGAGCCGCAACCGGAAGGTCGCGGCGGCCAGCCCGAGGAGGCTGAGGGCCAGGCAGGCGAAAGCGAGGGTGCGGGGTCGCATGGGGGCGGGGTAGAAGATACCGTGAAAGGACGTAAAGGACGTAAAGGACTCAAAGGACAAAGAACCACGGCAGCCTGGCCTGCTTTGTCGTTTACGTCCTTTAGGTCCTTTACGTCCTTTTGGTCCTTCCGGCTACAATCCCCCACCCATGCCGCCCCCTACCATCGCCGTCGACCTCCGCGCCCTGGTGCCCACCCCGACCGGGATCGGCGTCTACACCCGCTCCCTCCTGCTGGAGCTGGCGGCGCGGGGCGGGATGCGCTACCGGGGGCTGGCCCATCGCCCTGCCCGGGGGGCCGAAGAGCTGTCCGCGGCCGGCATCGAATCCGAGCACGAGCCTGCCCCCCTCGGGGTGATCTGGCAGCAGCTCAAGCTGCCGCGCCGGCTCGACCGCGGCGACATCGATCTCCTCTGGTCGCCGCTCATGACCATCCCCCTGCGCTGCCCGGTGCCCGCCGTGGCCACGGTGCACGACCTGACCTCCATCCTCATGCCCGAGAGCCATCGCTTCAAGGTCAAATGGAGCATCTTCCCCTTCCTGCGGCCCTCGCTCGAGCGCGCCGAGCGCATCGTGGCCATCTCCCGCGCCACGGCGGACGACATCGCCTTCCACTTCCCCCAGGTGGCGCGCAAGATCCGGGTGATCTACAGCGGCATCGATCCCGAGTTCCGGCCGGGCACTTTCGAACAGATCGAGGCCACCCGGGAGGAGATCGGGGCGCCGGACGGCTACCTCCTCTATGCCGGCACCATCGAGCCGCGGAAGAACATCGGCGCCGTCCTCGACGCCTGGGAGGCCCTGCGCCTGGAGGACCCGAGCGTGCCTCCGCTGGTCCTGGCCGGCCCGTACGGCTGGGGCAGCCGCGAGCTCGTGCAGCGGATCGAGACGCTCGCCCCGCGGGGAGTCAAGTCCTTCGGGCACGTGGACCGGGACCGCCTCGTCCGGCTCTTCCAGGCGGCGACCATATTCGTCTATCCCTCGTTCTACGAAGGGTTCGGGCTGCCTCCGGCCGAGGCGCTCGCCTGCGGCATCCCAACCGTCGTCTCCAACGTTTCGAGCCTTCCCGAGGTGGTGGGGGACGCCGGCCTGCAGGTGGACCCGGCCGATCCCGGGGAGCTGATGATGGCAATCCGCAACCTGCTGGAAAGCCCGGCCCGGCGGGAAGAGCTGCGCGGCCGGGGCCTCGAACGGGCCGCGATGTTCCGCTGGGAACGCACCGCCGCCGAAATGGAAGAGGTATTTCGCGAGTCTTTGGGGTAGAATCTCGCGCAAGTTATAGATAACCTTGGATCAGCGCGGCCGGGTCCCTTCTGTCCCACCGTGAACGGAGTGGAGTATTCTTGCCTTACACGATCGGTCTCGATGCCCGCAAGATCCAGGACCTCGGGATCGGACCGTACATCCGCAACCTGATGCGGCATCTGGCGCGCCTCGACACGGAGAACCGCTACGTCCTGATCGCTCATCCGCAGGACAAGGAAGTCTTTCGTGACCTGCCCGACAACTTCCGCCCCAGCTATGAGAGCTCGCCGGTCTACTCCGTGCGCGAGCTGTTTGCGCTCTCCTGGCAGCTCTGGCGCTCCAAGCTCGACCTCTACCATTCGACGCACTACGTGCTCCCGGCCTGGGTGGGCTCGCCGGTGGTGGTGACGATCCATGACATCGTCCACCTCCTCTACCCCGAGTTCCTACCCAGCCGGCTGGCCTTTCTCTACGCCCAGCAGATGATCCGCCGCAGCCTCTCCCGCGCGGACCGCCTGATCGGCGTGAACCAGCACACGCGCTCCGATCTGACGAAGCACTTCGACGTGGACGGCCGCAAGGTCGAGGTGATCTACAACGGCGTCGAGGACGTCTTCCGCAAGAAGCTCTCCCCCGAGGAGCTGGAGCGCTGGCGCCGCGACCTGGGGCTCGAGCGCTCGTACGTGCTCTTCGTGGGCAACACGGCGCCCAAGCGCAAGAACCTGGACACAGTAATCCAGGCCTACGCCCGCGCCCGGGAGATCGCCCCTTTCGACGCGCCCCTGGTCTGCATCGGCGAGCGCCACGGCTCGGAGTTCAAGAGCCGGCAGCGGGCGGCGAACCTGGGGGTCGGAGACCACGTCCACCTGCTCGGCAAGGTCGCGCCCGAGGCGCTGCCGGCGCTCTACCAGGGCGCGACGCTGTTCCTCTATCCGACGCTCTACGAGGGCTTCGGCATGCCGGTGGTGGAGGCCATGGCCTCGGGCGTGGCCGTGATCACCTCGAACACGTCGGCCCTCAAGGAGATTGCCGAAGGGTACGCCCACCTGGTCGATCCGCTCGACGTGGAGGGGATGGCGCAGGCGATCGCCCACTGCATGTCCGACGCGGACCACCGCAACAGCCTGGCCAAGCTGGGCCTGCGCCGCGCCGAGGACTTCCGCTGGAGCCAGACGGCGCGCAAGACGCTGGAGGTCTACATCTCGGCCATCCAGTCGCGGGGGCTCGCTCCGGCTCCGGCCCCGGTGCGGCCGGCTGCCCGCGACGAAGCCCCGGCCGGGGGGAGGAACTGATGAGGAGGGGGAAAGAGCAATTCCTGAGGAGGGGGAAAGCGATGTACCCGGTCACCCGGACAAGCTCCGACTTCCCGGGCGAGATGCGGGTCGCCCTGGTCCACGACTGGCTGACCGGCATGCGCGGCGGCGAAAAGGTGCTCGAGATCCTGGCCGATCTCTTCCCCGAGGCGCCGATCTATACCCTGTTCCATTTCCCCGGGAGCGTCAGCAAGGCCCTGGAGAGCCACAAGATCCACACCAGCTTCCTCCAGAAGGCGCCGCGGGTGCGCGAGCACTACCGCCGCTACCTGCCGCTCTTCCCGGCCGCCATCGAGGAGTTCGACCTCACCTCGTACGACCTGATCATCAGCTCCAGCCACTGCGTGGCCAAGGGGGTCATCCCCGGCCCGGACTCCTGGCACGTCTGCTACTGCCACACGCCCATGCGCTACGCCTGGGACCAGGAGCACGTCTACTTCCCCGAGCGCAACGGACTGAAGGCACGGGCGCGCGGCCTGGTCCTCTCCGGGCTGCGCGCCTGGGACGTGTCCTCGGCCTCGCGCGTAAACCTCTACGTGGCCAACTCGAGCTTCGTGGAACGCCGCATCCGCACCTACTACGGCCGCGAGGCCGAGGTCATCCACCCGCCGGTGGACACCGACTTCTTTACTCCCGGTACCTCGACCGAGAACGGCCACTGCCTGATGGTTTCGGCCCTGGCCCCCTACAAGCGCGTGGACATGGCCATCGCCGCCTGCGACCGGCTGGGCATGGAGCTGCGGGTGGTGGGGGACGGCCCCGAGATGGAGCGCCTGCGCGACCTCGGCAGCACCCGGACCCGCCTGCTCGGGACCGTCGACCGGGAGCGCCTGCGCGACCTCTACCGGGGAGCGCGGCTCTTCCTCCAGCCCGGCGTCGAGGACTTCGGCATCGCTTCCGTGGAAGCCCTGGCCTGCGGCACCCCGGTGGTGGCCGTGGCCAAGGGAGGAATCCTGGACGTGGTCGACGATGGCCGGCACGGCCACCTCTACCCCGACTGGGGAGGCACGGCCGATCTGGCGGAGGCGATTGACAAAACCGCCCGGATCGGATTCAATCCCTTGGACTTACGCAGCAAGGCGGAGTCGTTTGCGTCGACGCGGTTCACCCACCGCATTCAAGCCTTGCTGCGATCTCGATTCCATTCCGACCGGAGGGTCGCTCTGTCTTGATCCAGCAACGACATCGCACGACGTCGGGGGCCTACCTTGCTGGTGATCTCGGCGCGACGTTAGCCGCCTTCCTCACCGCCTGGGTCCTTCGTTTCCACGTAGAAGTCATCCCCGTCACCAAGAACGTTCCGGAGCTCGGGCCGTACCTGCGGCTCCTCCCGTTCATCGTGGTGATCTGGCCGGTCGTCTTCTACTTCCACGGCCTCTATCAGAGCCGGCGCGGCAAGAGCCGGGTGGACGAGATCCTCACGGTCGCCATGGCCGTGCTGGTCGCCACCTTCCTCCTGATGGTGGTGATGTTCTGGTACCGGCCGCCGACCCCGGACGGCTACGTCACCTACAGCCGCGCCTTCCTCGGCCTGTTCGCACTGGGCGGCTTCCTGTTCGTGGCTGCGTCGCGCATGGTCCTGCGCCTGGTGATTCTCCGCATCCGGGACAACAACCTGCAGCGCATCCTGGTCGTCGGCGCCGGCGCGCTCGGCCGCGAGATCACGCAGAAGCTCCTCGCCCACCGCGAGCTCGGCTTCGAGGTCGTCGGCTTCCTCGACGACGATCCCGGCAAGGTGGGCTCCACGGTGCTCGACGTGCCGGTCCTCGGGACCCTGCGCCAAGCCGAAGACGTGCTCGCGGTCAGCCGCATCGACCAGGTTTTCATCGCCCTGCCGCTCGAAGCGCACAGGAAGATGCTCCAGATGCTCGAGCTGATGGCGCGCGAGTGCGTGGAAGTGAAGCTCGTGCCGGACGTCCTCCAGTACGCGACTCTGCAAGCCACGCTCGAAGACGTCGACGGCACGCCGGTGATCAATCTTTCCCAAGTGCCGCTCCAGGGTTGGAACAGCATGGTCAAGCGCAGCATGGACCTGCTGATCGCCGCAGCGGCGATGGTCGCGCTGGTGCCCTTCCTCCCGCTCGTCGCGCTGGCGATCTGGCTCGAAGACCGCGGTCCGATCTTCTACCGCCAGGAGCGCATGGGCCTCGACGGCAAGCCGTTCATGATCGTCAAGTTCCGCTCCATGCGGATCAATGCCGAGGCCACGAGCGGTCCGGTGTGGGCGATCAAGGACGATCCGCGCCGCACCCGCATCGGAACGTTCCTGCGCCACTGGTCGCTCGACGAGCTGCCGCAGATCTGGAACGTGCTGATGGGCGACATGTCGATCATCGGCCCGCGGCCGGAGCGTCCGACGTTCGTCCGCGAGTTCAAACACAAGATTCCCCGCTACATGCTCCGCCACCGCGTGAAGGCCGGCATCACCGGCTGGGCGCAGGTCCATGGCTGGCGCGGCAACACTTCGATCAAGAAGAGGATCCAGTACGACCTCTACTACATCCAGAACTGGTCGCTGAAGCTCGACTTCAAGATCCTCTGGATGACCGTCCGCCACGCGCTGCGCCACAACGCGTACTAAGTCCGCGAAAGGTATTTCGGCACAACAGCACCTTCTGATGGGAGATTCTTCTCCCACTCAGAAAGGAGCAGCGATGCCTGTCCGTGGAAAGCCCGTCCTCTGGATCGCCTTCAGTCTCTTCGCCCTGACCGCCGCGATCGCCTCCTCCCAGCCGCCAGACCTGACCTACCACACGGTCGCTCCCTGCGCTGTTGTCAATACGATCTTGGCTGGAGGCGTCTTTGCCCCCAACGAGGCCCGGACCTACCAGATCGTCGGCAGCGGCTCTCTTGCAAGCCAGGGTGGCTCGTCCAGCGGTTGTGGCATCCCCGGCTTCTCCAACAACATTCCCCAGGTCCAGGCGGTGGCCGTCAACATTATTGCGGTCAACCCGACGGGTGCCGGCAACCTCTACGCATACGCGGCGGGTACCACGGCCGGCCCGTCCGTGATCAACTTCACTCTCGGTGAGAACGTGGCGAACACGATGCCCGTCGCCGTCGCCCAGGCTCCCGGAATCGGCGACTTCAAGATCACGGTGAACGTCTCGAGCGCCCACGTCATCGTCTCGGTGGTGGGCTACTACAGCAAGGACGTGCAGACGGTCCACGTCCATCCCGTGCCGGGCGATGCCACCGCGAGCGGCACGCGGCTGCTCAACGCGCTCGCCGGGATCACCAACGCTTCAGCCACGAAGCGCTACGTGATCAAGGTCGAGCCGGGGATCTACGACGTGGGAACGGCCGGGCTCCAGATGAAGTCGTTCGTGGACGTCGAGGGCTCCGGCCAGAACGCGACGGTGATTCAGGGATTGGGCAGCAATGATCAGAACTTCACGACCGCTGTGGTCCAGGGGGCTTCCTCGTGCGAGCTGCGGGATGTGCAGCTGAAGAGCACGGGAACGCCGTCGTTGCCTTATGCCATTGCCCTCCTGATCCCGGGCGCCGACACCCGAGTCCGCAACGTGGCTATCAATTCCTCCGGTGGAAACGTCAACTGGGGGATACGGAATCTCAACGGCAGCCCGGTGATCGAAGAGGTCGATATCCTGGTGCAAGGGGGCTCCACCGGCTATGGCATCGTCGGTACTGGCGGCAGCGGGTCCTCGCTGGTGGTCCGACGAACGACGATCCAGGTGGTCGGCGCCAACCATGGACAAGGCATCTTCAGAGATCTCACCGCCACCTCGACCGAGCTGCGGGACGTGCAGATCCGAGTCTCTGGAGGGGTCCACGCGTCTGGCATTAAGACAATGTTGACGGGTCCTTTCCTCATCACCATTACCGGCTCGACGATCGAGGCGGAGGGCTCATCAGGCAGCTACGGGATCAACTTCGATGGGGGTGGGCAGGTCAAGGTCGAGCAGAGCCGAGTGCGGGGGAGCGGAAACGGCTTCAGCTACGGGATCAACGGCATCGGTTCCCTGACGGTGAACCACTCCGAGATCATCGGCGCGACCGCTACCGTCGAGGCAGTGGACGCGAAGATCGGAGCCACGCTACTTGATGGTGGACCGGCGTTCGCGACCTGCGCCGGCGTTTACGACGAAAGCTACACGTTCTTCGCATCGACCTGCCCATAGGACCTCGCTCTCCTCATCTCCTCTTCGCCCGCAGAACGCGCAAACGCTTATTCCGCGGGCTTTTTCTTGCATCGCGGACGACTCGGCCAAGCGCGATGAAGCCCGGTTGAAGAGCTCAAGCGACCCACTGCCCAACACTTTGGGCAAGTGGCACTAGAGTTTGAGGCGTAAAAGTGCTTGACGCCCAAGATGTAGTAGGCGTACCCTAATTCCACATGAACGCCCCAACGCATCATTGCGGGCACAACCGAAAGGAGATCGTGTATGGCTGACGACGCGAAGAAGGCTGCCAAGAAGGCTCCGGCCAAGAAGGCTGCGAAGAAGGCCCCGGCCAAGAAGGCTGCCGCCAAGAAGGCTCCGGCCAAGAAGGCGGCTGCGAAGAAGGCTCCGGCCAAGAAGGCCACGGCTGCGAAGAAGCCGGCTGCGAAGCCTGCTGCTCCGAAGAAGACCGTTGCCGCGAAGTCCGTCAAGGCTGCTGCTCCGAAAAAGGCGGCTGCCAAGAAGACCACTGCGAAGAAGACCGCGAAGAAGAAGTAAGCCGGCCCTGCTCGTACAGAGGGCCGCAAGGCCCAGCGGAGGCGACGTTCTGGGATTTTTCTGGGGGCGCTACTTGTCGTTCTCAGCTTCACCTGCCAGCGTCGCCTTCACACGGCGCATCGGCTTTGGCCCCGTGGCTGGAAAGCGTCGTGTCACTCTCGAATAGATCAACCCACGCGAAGACATCGCGCCGCGGCGCGATCCACGAGCCAGAGCAGCTTCCCCTCCTCGGGGCGTACGATTTGCGCGGGGAACCGATCGGGCTGAAAGTCCCCTTCGAGCACCGCCCGCAACGCCTCGGCCTTCTCCTCTCCACTCACCAGGAAGAGCGCGAGCTCCGCGCGGTTGAACACCGGCGCCGTGAGCGTGATGCGGAAAGTCCCGAGCGAGCTCACCCACGGCGCGATCACGAGACGGCTGCGCTCGCGCACGGCCTCGCTGCCCGGAAACAATGAAGCCGTGTGACCGTCCGCGCCGAGCCCCATCAGCACGAGATCGAAGCGCGGCCACTCGCCCCCCTCGCCGAGATCACCGAGATCGAACGCGCTGCGCAGCGTCCACGCGTACTCCTCGGCCACGCGCTCCGCGTCCGGCTTCTCGGTACGCATGCGATGAATGTTGTCGTGAGGGATGGGCACCTTCGAGAGCAGAGCCTCGTGAGCCATCCCGAAGTTGCTGTCGGGATGATCGGGAGGGACGTGCCGATCGTCTCCCCAGAACACGTGTACGCGGCTCCAATCGATGCGCGGCTCTTCTGCGAGCAGGCGATACGCGGGCTTCGGCGTGTTGCCGCCGGAAAGCGCGATCGTGAACCGGCCGCGCGCGGCGATGGCCTCCTCGGCGCTCTTCGCGATCTCTTCGGCCGCCTCGCGTGCCAGGTCGTCGAGGTCGTCGAACGTTTTCAGTTCCGCCATTTCCTGCCGTCCTTGATCAGCTCGTCCGCTTCCTTCGGCCCCCACGTTCCGGCCGCGTAGTTGGGGAAATTGCGCGGCGTGAGCGCCTTCCACACGTCGAGGATCGGCGTCACCACTTTCCATCCGGCCTCTACCATGTCGGTGCGATGGAAGAGCGTCGAGTCCGCGGTCATCACGTCGTAGAGCAGCGTCTCGTAGCCGGTGCTCGGCGTGGTGCCGAAATAATCGGCGTAGCGGAAATCCATCTTCACCGTGCCGAGCCGCATGGTCGGTCCGGGCACCTTGCCTTCGA
>DASUNJ010000780.1:0-9082 GCA_036277235.1 Thermoanaerobaculia bacterium
GGCGCGGCCATGCGGGCGTGCGAGGCGGCCTCGTCGAGCCGGCCCAGGTCGAAGAAGAGCGACGCCGCGGACACCGCGATCGACGGCGAGCCGTCCGAGATTTTCAGCCCCTCGCGGTAGGCGGCCAGGGCCTCGTCGGACCTCCCGAGAGTCTTCAGCGAGTGCCCGAGAAACTCCCAGGCGTCGACCATCTGCGGGTTTGACGCGAGCACCCGGCGGTAAGCGGCGGCGGCCTGCTCGTGCTCCTTGCGGGCGCTGTGCTGGAAGGCGGCCTTGAGATCGGCGAGCGCCCCGATGCGGCTCTTGGGGTCCGGCAACGGACCGCTCAGGTCGCCGCCGGCCGAGCCGATGTACCCGAGTGCGATCATGGCCTGCTTCGCCTCCTCGTCCACCGCCGACGGGGGCGCGAGCCGGCGCTCGTAAGACTGCAGCTCCTGGCGCATCGCGCCGTAGACCCGGCGCTCCCGGGCGAGCACGTTGCTTTTCTCTCCCGGGTCCGCGGCCAGGTCGTACAGCTCGGGGTCCGGCCCTTCGATGTAATGATGCCGGCCGTCGGTCAGGGAGGCCAGGTCGCTCCAACCGAAGTGGAGGCGCGGGTAGAAGGTCTCGGAGTAGATCCGCCGCTCCGGGGCCTCCTCCACTGCCAGCAGGGACATCCCCTTCAGGTCATCCGCCAAGGGCAGCCCCAGCAGCGAGAGCACGGTGGGCACGACATCGGTGAGCTGGGCCGGCTTGGAGACGGCCGATCCCGAGCGCTTTCCACCCGGCAGCTTCACGATCAGGGGGACTCGGATCGCCTCGTCGTAGAGCAGCACCCCGTGCTCCTCCTCGCCATGGTCGCCGAGCCCCTCGCCGTGGTCGGAGACCAGGACGATCAGGGCCTCGTCGTAGACCTCGAACCCTTCGAGCGCCGAGAGGAGATCGCCCACGATCTTGTCCGCGGCAGCGATCTCGCCGTCGTACCGGGATGGATAGCGGGAGGCGAACGCCTCCGGCGGCGCGTAAGGGGTGTGCGGCTCGTAGATGTGGAAGAAGAAGAAGAACGGCTTGTCTTTGACGGAGCGCAGCCAGTCGAGCGAGAGCTTCAGGGTCTCGCTCCCGGGCCGCTGCATGCCGCCGAGGCCGGCGTTGGTGCGGAACTCGACACTATCCTCGTAGAGGTCGAAGCCGGCGTCGAGCCCGCCCTTGCCTTGAAGGACGTAGGCCGAGACGGCGCCGCCGGTCGCATAGCCCCGGTCCTTGAGGAGCCTGGGGAGGAACGGGAGGCGCTGCGCGTCGAGCCGGTAGCCCACGTTGTCCCGCACGCCGTGCACCCCGGGCAGCACGCCTGTGAGGAGCGACGAGTGCGCCGGAAAAGTGAGCGGCGTCGGGCTGTAGGCCTTTTCGAAGAGGATGCCGTCCGCGCGCAGACGGTCGATCGCCGGGGTTTCCACGCCGCGGTAGCCGTAGGCGGGCAGGTGATCGGCGCGCAGGGTGTCGATGGAGATGATCACCACGGGCGTGCCTTCGGGAATGGAGGGCTTGCCGGGGGCACAGGCGGTGAGGACGAGGGCAAGGAGAAGAAACCGTCTCACTTCAGCCGCTCCAGCATCCCCCGAGCCTTCTGCACGTCCCCCGCGTACCGCTCGCCCGGCGCCCCGGCCACGAAGCGCTCCAGGGCGGCGCGGGCCTGCTGGGGACGGCCGTGCTGCGCGGCCTTGACGCCGAGGTTCCAGAGGGCGTCCCAGAGGTCCGGCTTCAGGTTCACGGCGCGCTGCCAGGCGTCCAGGGCGTCCCCGTGTTGGCCGAGCTGATAGAGGGCGACACCGAGATTGTTCCAGGCCAGGGGGAGGCCGGGCTTGAGATCGACGGCCTTGCGCGAGAGGTCCCGCGCCTGCGCCCAGTGCCCGAGGCGCAGCTCGATCACGCCCATCTGCTCGAGCGCCTTGGCGTTGCCGGGGTCGTCCGCGAGCACCTTCTGGAGAAGCTCGTAGGCCTCCTTCTGCCGGCCGGATTCCGAGAGCGCCAAGGCCAGGGCGTTGCGCGACTGGGGGTCCCCGGCTTCCGCCATCGGCCGCAGCACCTCCAGAGCTTCCTCGGTCCTCCCCAGCTCGGCCAGAGTGAGCCCGAGCTGGCGCAACAGCGTCTCGGTGGTGACCTTCTCGGCGCGGGCCTTGCGCATCACCTCCAGAGCCTCGGCGGTCTGCCCGCTCTCCAGGAGAGCCTGCGCGAGGAGCGAGCGGCCCAGCGGCATTGCGGGGCGCTCCTTCACCACCTCGCGCCCCAGCGCGACCGCTTCACGGAGCTTCTTCGAGCCGTACAGCTCGATGATGCGCAGAATCTTCCGGTCGAGCTGGACCAGGTTCTTCGGATCGTCCTCCGCGCCGTAAGAGGACCGGGCCGGCGCGGATCCGGAGAGGTAGCCCAGGCTGCGCAGCCTCTGCTCGTCCCCTGCCGGGAGAGCTCCCGGCCGCGGCGGCCAGACCGACTCCTCCGGCAGCTCCGCGATCAGGGCGCGGGCCGTGGGCCGGTCCTGGTCGATCCGGTTCTGCTTCTCCCCCGGATCTTTCGGCAGGTCGTACAGCTCGGGCAGCGGCAGCGCGATCAGCTTTTGCCCGTGGCGCAGCACCCCGCGCAGTGGCGCCCAGCCCCGGTTGAGGTTCGCGGAGAGCGCCTCGAAGTAGCTGGCCGTCTCCTGCTTGCCGGGAGGGGCGAGCAGCGAGCGTCCCGGGCGACTTCCCTTTGGAGCCTGGACTCCGGCGGCCTGCAGCACGGTCGGAAAGAGGTCCACGTGCCGGGCCGGTCTGGCGTCCCTGCCGGGCTGCACACCCGGACCCGAGAGCAGCAGCGGCACCTTGAGCGTCGCCTCGTAGGCGAAGAGGCCATGGGTCATCTCGCCGTGCTCTCCCAGCGACTCGCCGTGGTCCGAGGTCACCACGACCAAGGCGTCCTTCGAGAGCAGCGGCGCCAGGAACGAGTCCGTGGCCGCGACCTCGCCCAGGTAGGGCTCCTTTGCGTAGCGGGATGCGAACGGCTCGGGCGGCGCGTACGGAGCGTGAGGGTCGTAGACGTGGACCCAGAGAAACCGGGGCTTGCCCGGATTCGCCTGCCACCATTTGAGAGCGGCAGCGACGACCTCGTCGCCGCGCCGCTCGGCGAGCTCGAACTGCTCGTCGTCCGAGCCGCGGGTGGTGCGGTCGTCGTAGACCTGGAAGCCGCTGTCGAGACCGAACTCCGAATCCAGGGGATAGGCGCCGACGAACGCCGCGGTGGCATAGCCCGCGCCGCGCAGGACGGTCGCGAGAGTGGGCACGTTCCCGGACAGCCGGAAGCCGCTGTTCTCCCGGACTCCGTGCTGGAACGGATAGAGCCCGGTCAGGATGTTGGCGTGGGAAGGCAGCGTGACCACGTTGTGGGCGTGGGCATTGGTGAACACCCGACCCTTCACAGCCAGGCGGTCGAGCGCGGGAGTCTGCACCCGGGAGCTGCCCGCGAAGCCGAGGGCGTCGGCACGGAGGGTGTCGATCGTGATGAGGAGGACGTCCGGAGGGCGGGCGGGCGCTGCCGCGGAAAGGACGACAAGGACACCAAGGACGGCAAGGACGGAGAGGACAGCTCGCATCGTGCTGGATTCTAGCGGAGGGGCCCCCTCCCCCGCGGAGCGGGGGAGGGCTGGGGAGAGGGTTCTCCTACCGGAACCGGAACGTCACACCCGCGCGGAAGACACGCGGGCTCAGCGTCTCGTTGACGTCGAACGTGCGGTTGCCGGCCCGGGAGTTGCGCTCAATCTGCAGGAACGTATCCTGGTTGGTCAGGTTGAAGCCGTCCAGGCTGAGGGTCAGCCGCGTCTCGCCGAAGGTGAAATCCTTGTCGGCGTGCGCGTTGAAGACGAACACGTCGTCGTTGCGGAACTCGCCGATGTCGTCCGTGAGCTGCACGAAGCGCCGGCCCACGCTGCCGCCGACCCGTACGGTGGGCGGCGAGATGTATCCCTCGCGGCCGTCGAGGCTCGCTCCGAGGTTGAAGCCCCAGGGCGTCTCCGGCGCGATCTGATAGAGGCCGCTCAGGTTGAACGACCAGCGGCTGCCCACGAGGATGTTGGATTTGTTGCTGCCCGACTGCTCGAAAAACACGTCGTCCCCGTCGGCGAAGCCGGTATCGTCGGAAATCTGATCGGTCGGGTCCGCGAACCTGCGGTACTCCGGCCCGATCTTCCAGTCCCAATCGGACATGGTGACGTGGCCGCGCATCGACCAGCGGTTCGCCAGGCGCTTGTTGAGGCTCAGGGTGACGCCCATGTAGTCCATCTCACGGTCGCCGTTGGTGTAGAGCGTGCCGCCGGTAGGGGAAAGGCCGTCGCGCAGGTCATAGACGGGAACCACCCGCGAGAGCTGGCCGTTCGGGAGCGTCTCCTGCGCCGTGCCGGTCTGGACCCAGTCCTCGCGGGTGGCCAGACGGACCTGCCCGGTCGCGTCGTCGGTGACGAAGGTGCGGCTCTCGGGGATGTCGTAGATGTTGCGATAGGCCAGCGTCACGCCGCCGGCGAAATCCTTGCTGAAGGAGTGCTCCAGGCCGAACGTGATCTCGTCCGTCATCGTCGGATCGAGGTTCGGATCGTTGACGTTGGGCGAGAACAGCGACGCCGGGTTGTCGGGGTCGATGTTGTAGGTATAGGCGAACTGCAGCGAGCCGGCCTCGTTCGGGTCGAAGACCAGGTTGCCGTTGGCGTCCGCGAAGTAGAAGTAGGCGTAGGCGTAGCCGATCGGGTTGACGCGGGTGGCCAGCGGGAGCTGGCCGAGCTGCTCGGCGTACTGCGAGAAGGTGCCGCGGATCAGGCTCTTCCGCTCCTCCCCCAGGGCGTAGGTGGCGCTCACGCGGGGCACGACCGTCTCCCATTCGAAGCCGCCGGCGTCGTTGCCCCCGAAGCTGAGAGGCGGCAGCAGCCCTGCCGCTTCGGGATTGCCCGGCTCCGACTTCGCCAGATTCTCCAGCGTCTGCTTGTCGTACCGCAGGCCGGCGTTGATCGTCCAGCGGTCGAGGGTGACCGTGTCCTGGAGCCAGGCGGAGTCGTAGCTCGAGACGATGCCCACGGTCCGGTTGCGCGCGAAGCCGACCATGGCCTGACCGGGCTCGAGGCCCTGGAACTCGCCGGAGACCACGAACTTGCCGCGCGGCCAGAGCGAGATGGAATGGTTTTCCTGCTCGCGGAAGCCGACGCCGAACTTCAGCTCGTTGGTGGAGGCGCCGGCATCGAAGAAGTAGTTGGCGTCGAGCCGCGCCTGATCGATCACGGCTTCCTGGGTGAAATCGCTGTTGGACCCTTGCAGCACGCCGTTCGCGTCGGTGAACATGTTCGCGTCGAGCCCGCCCTGGGGGCTCAGGGTGAAGATGCCGTCGTCCCGAGCGAACAGGCCGGTGAGGACCAGGTTCGAGGTCGGCAGCCAGGTGTCCTCGATCTTGTAGATGTCCTGCGGCGTGGTCTGGTCCGTGGTGGCCGAGGGAAGCCGGGCCGGACCGGCGCCGCGGCCGAACTTGAGCTTGTCGTTGGTCCAGTAGTGGAGCACGCCCGAGTTGCTCTGGCCGGCCTGGAAGTTCAGCTTGGTGTTCAGGTCCTCGAGCTGCGTCGTGTCGGTCTGTCCGCCGACGACGACGTTGCTGATGTCGCTCTCGCCGTAGGAGGCCCAGATCCACAGGCGGTCCTTCCAGAGCGGGCCGCCGATGTCGGCGCCGTACTCCTCCACCGTATCGATCTGGTTGCCGATCAGGCCGTCGCCGAGGTCGGCGGGGTCCGACTGCCATTCGCCGTCGGTGCGCAGGTAGCGCGCCTGGCCGCGCCATTCGTTCGTGCCGCGCTTGGTCACCTGGTTGATGGTGACGCCCGACGTGGCCGCGGTCACGTCGGCGCTGGAGACCGTGAACTGCACCTCCTCGAACGCGCCGAAGTCGAAATAGGTGGCCGAGGCGCCGACCGCGTTCATGTCGGTCAGGATCACGCCGTCCACCGCGAACACGTTGTCGCGGCCGGTCGCACCCATGCCGACGAAGTTGGACTGCTGGCCGCTCTCGTTGCCGCCGAGATTGAAGCGGTCGACGAGCACGCCCGGCGCGAGGGCCAGCAGCGACCACGGGTCGCGGGCGGTGGGCACCTTGTCGAGCTCCACGGCCGACACGTTGGCGCCGCGGTTGACCTGGCGCTCGTCGATCAGCGGGCTCTCGCCCGTGACCGTGATCACGTCCTCCACCGCGCCGCTCAGGGTGATCTCGATCGCGGTGTTGCCGCCGACCCGGATGCCGATGTCAGGGTACTCCAGCGTCGAGAAGCCCTGCAGCTCCGCGATCAGCTTGTACGTGCCCGGGTAGAGACCGAGGAAGCGGAACTTCCCGGTCTCGTCCGTGGTCTGTACCTGAGGAGAGCCGGGGCCCTCCAGCGTGACGGTCACGCCCGGCAGGGGCTGACCGTCCGCTCCCACCACCGTCCCATAAAGGTCGCCGGTCTGGAGCTGGGCGGCCAGCGGGCCGGCCAACAGCAGGACGGCAACCACTGGCAACAACCAACGCAAGCTCGTGAATCGCCTCATACGTCGTTTCGCCCCTTTCGGAAAGCAATCTCGTAACGATGATACCTCAGTAGGGGTTCGAGCTGATCACGCCGTTGGTGACGCTGCGCAGGTAGAACCCGGTGGTCGGCCGGTTCTGCAGGTTGAACGTGCCGCCGGCCGGGACCTTCCAGATCTTGAAGTTGGAGTAGGTCAGCGGCGTGCCCGCCAGGCAGACCTCCGGCGCGTGATCGCCGAGGACGAAGTAGGCCGGGCCGTCGCCCATGACCGTCGCGAGGCCGTTGCGGTCCACCACCACCGACGTGACCTCGTTGACCGCGACCGCCAGGGCGCTGGCGGCTCTGCCGTCCTTGATCTGGCGGGCGACGAAAGCCATGGTCCGGCCCATGCGGTCGCGCTGGGCGAAGTGGCTGTCGGTGATCGTCCCCTGAAGGTTGGCCCAGTGGAAGAAGTCGTAGGTGAAGCTGATGCGCCGGTGATAGGGATTCGCGAGCGCCTCGGCCGAGGTGGCGCTGCCCGAGCAGCCGTCATAGGTGAAATCCCCCTGGATGGCCGTTCCGGCGCTGGTGCCGCCGACGCCGCCGCCGCGCGAGTAGACGTCCTCGACCGCGGGCTCGACGAGCGTGCCCTTGAAGTACTTCACGTAATCGCACTGGTCGCCGCCGGCGAAGAAGATCACCTCGGCCTTGCGCACCGTGTCCTCCACCGCGGCCGTGTTGGAGTCGCTGGCCTTGGTGATGACCAGGGTCTCGACCGAGTCGACGCCGTTCATGGCGAAGATGTAGTCGTTGTAGCCGTTGGAGCCGCTGGAGCGCAGGATGACCACGTCGACCTTGGTGGAGCAGCTCGTGCAGCCGCGCACCTGGTCGATCATCCACTGAATGGCCGCGTCGACGTCGGTGCTGCCGCCGCCGAAGTCGTGGGCCGGGCCGGCCATGGAGATCACCACGTCGCCGGCGTTGCCGGTCAGGTAGCGCGTGACCTTGGCCTGGGCCGGGAGCGTCAGGGCGGCAGCCAGCAGGAGCACAGACAGACTTACCTTCCGCATCTCATCCTCCTTTGAAAGTGACAGTGCGGCATCTCTACCCATACCAGTGCGCCGAGGGGGAGGAAGCGGGCCGAGGTAAGCTTTCGACCGATGTCCCGCCTCCTCGCCCTCTGGCTGACGCTCCTGGCCGCCTTCTGGCTGACCCGGGCGCTGACCTCGGCCGTGATCTTCGGCAACGCGGATCGCAGCTACGAGGGCCTCTTCCTGCTCGTCACCGTCCCCGCCCTGCAGGCCCTGCTCGTGGCCTGGGCGACGCGCCGGCCCGGCCCTTTCGCGCACGCCCTGCCCGTGCGGACCGCGCTGCGCCAGCCCGACCTGCGCGCCATCCTCCTCCTCGACGCGGCCGTGCTCGTCCTCGGCTGGCTCCTCGGCACGCTCGGAGAGGTCGGCTGGTTCAGCCTGACCCACGGGAGGAACCTGGTCAGCACCTGGATCGCCCTCAAGGCCGGGGCGGCGGGCACGGTCCTCTTCCTGAGCACCCGCGGATCGAGTCCGGAGCAGGGCGAGCAACGGCGCTGGCTCCTCGGGCTCGCGGCCGCCCTGCTCGCGCTGGCGCTGATGATCCTGTTCGACGTTCTCCGCCCCCTGCCGGCGCTGCTCCTCCCCGACCGGCCCCGGCTGCTGAGCTGGCTCCTGGTCCACGGCCTCCTGGCCGCCGCGGGCACCGGGCTCGTGCTCCGCGTCCAGCGGATCTTCCGCCATTCGGCGAGGAAGACCCGCGCCGCCGCCGCGCTCGCCCTCGACTGGGCCCTCGGGCTCGGCCTGCTCGCGGCGCTGGTCGCCGCCCTCCATCTCTTCCGGCGGCCGTTCCTGACCGAGCCCTGGGGATCCTTCGCCGCCACCTGTAACTCCCTGGCTGTGACCGCGCTGCTCGCCGCGGCGCTGCTCGCACGCGAGCGGCCAGCCCACCCGCCGGGCGAGGAGCTCTGAGCTTCTCTCCCGCGGTACCGCTTTTGCCCTCGGCAGGCACACTTCTCCTTTAGGACCCCGAATCAGGCACATTCGGACCCGGCGTAGGGTCCGTTGAAGCGAAGTCGTCTCCCGAACACTTTCGCAGGAGGTAAGACATCGTATGAATGTCCGAAGCCGTCGTATCACCGCAATGCTGCCCCTGATCGGCCTGCTCGCCATTCCCGGCGGCGCCCAGGTGATCAAGGACACTGCCAACGACCTGGATGCCCTCGCCTACGTCGACGACCGCCTCGTCGCCCAGCCCGTCATGGAGGCGATCGAGGACACCGAGAGCGAGCTCGAGCCGGGCGTCCGCAACGGTTGGCACGAGTTCCGTGGCAACCACGGCCAGTGGAAGGCCCAGGTCGACAGGCGCCACGGCCACGTCGATTTCGCCGAAGGCGCAGGCGTCGCCTGGGTGCCCGGCCGCGGCAACAGCCTCAAGCACGAAGACATCGCCGGCCACCTCAATGGCAAGAAGGCGCCGGACCTCTCGACTCTCGAGAGCATCTCGCGCTCCTTCCTGCCCAAGGTCGCCCGCATTCTG
>DASUNJ010000781.1:0-4071 GCA_036277235.1 Thermoanaerobaculia bacterium
CAGATCAACTGCGAAGGGCCGGCCGCTGGCGTCGGCAAGTCGACGATGAACGAGCTGGAGAAGGCCCTCCTGCTCCCTTCCACCTCGAAGATGTCGCCGCTCAGGCGGTGCGTGTCGCTGCTGTCTCCTTCGATGTCCACCCGCAGGTCGACCTGCTCCGTTCCGTTCGGAAACGTTCCGCGGTAGAGGGCACTGACGAACCGGACGGTGGCCATGTGTCACTCCTCAAGGCTAGGCGGCGGTGGCAGACTTGACGGCCAGCGCCGTGGGCGGACACAGGCTGGGGTTCTTGAGACTACCGCCGTCTTCACCAATGGCCGGCTGCTTCGGGAAGCGGCGGACGATGTTCTGCGCGGTTGCACCGCCCTTCGCGATCAGGCTGTAGAACACCTCGAAGTCCGGCTTCTCGTCCGGCGGCATGAGGAGGTTCGGGATACCCAGCAGTGAGTCGAGCTCCCGGTTCTGGATCCGGATCTCCACCAGGCCGGGGCTCTTGACCGGGGTGAGCGTCAACCGCTTCTCCACGCCATTCGGATCCCGGCCCACGATCACCACAGGGCCGGTGATCCCCTCGATATCCAGAGCCAGCTCGGTTGCGATCTTCTGTCGGTATGGGCGCTGCGGGTCCGGCGGATGGAACTCGCAGACCTTGTCGCTCAGCTTGGAGACCCGGAGGAAGCCGTGGGTCAGCTTGAGCCGGGTGAGAATCGGCGGATTTCCGACCAGGGAAAGAGGCTCCGTCAACAGTTCCGGATCCACGAAATTGCCGGGTGAGGCCTTATCGAGCCGGGCGAGCCAGTAGAGCGACTCCTTGTCAAATCGGGTCTCTTCCGCCTGCTGCCCGCGCGGGTGGAATGTGGGGTCGTCTGGAATCCTGAGGCGCCTCTTCTGCCCTTTCTTCAGGTTGAGGTCGAAGGAGATCTCTTCACCGAAGAGGAAGCACCCTCCCTTGCCGGTCTCCTCTCTCCTCAGGTCAGGCTTTCGAAGGCTTTGCGGATGGACGTCGCAAAGGTCGAGTTCCAGCACGGGGAAGTGAGGCTCGAGGAAATTCGAGCCGTTGGAACCGTCGTCACTGGCTGCTGTCACCGACTCTTCGATCTCCTCGTCGATCGGCCCAGCGGTGGGCAAAGAGAGCGTCAAAGGCTTCGGACGAAGCAGGTTCTGGAGCAGCACCGTCACTTCCGTGGGCGGATCGTTAAGCTGGTCGAACGGCTTGTTCGGCACGAAGGCGCAAAGACCGGAAAACAGGACTCGCAATGTGTAAGCCATCTGTGTATCCCCCCATCAAGGATGAAAAGGTTTTTGAGCGCTTCCACCAAAGACTTCAAACGCACCCCACGTCCGCGGAGACCGGGTCATCTCATCAGGATCGTGAAGCAGAGAGAGTTGGGCATCCCGCAGCGCGCTTGCGGGATCGTCGTAGGCCAGGAGGCTGCGATGGAACGCTTCCGAAAGCTTCGCGGTGAGACGGTCGTCCACCTCCCACAGGCTTGCAACTACGCTGGGAACCCCGGCGGCCAGGAAGGCTCGCGCCAGGTTGGTCACCCCTTCGCTGCCGGCCCTGGGCAGCGCAGCCGTGCTGCAGGCGGAGAGGACCACCAGCTCAGTGTTCTTCAGGTCGAGCTGATAGACGTCCCGCGCATAGAGCGCTCCCGAGCTGCCATTCCTGGGGGCGAAGACCAGCATGGATAGGAGCGGATTGCGATCGTTCACCACCGCGTGGCCAGCGAAGTGGATCCGCCGGGCCGCGGGCGCCAGGGAGAGGAAGGTTTTCACGTCCGCTCTTTCCCCGATCAGGAGGTCGCTGTCCGGATAGAGCCCTGCGACCTCGGTACCCTCCACTTTCGCCGCGGACAGGTCCGACAGATCACTGAACAGCGAGCGATCGAAGGCCGGATCGCCCACCACCAGCGCCCGTCTATTGGTGCGCATCCCAAACCGCCGGTCACGCACCAGGGCGTTGAGGTAGAGCGTCGCGCTCGGAGCCACCGTGATGCGATGGTCCTCAACGAGGTACCGCCCGGTCCGGCGATCCCGGAGAGCCGAGAACGGCACGGCGTGGAGGACCTTGTCCGGGACGAAGACGAGCGACTCGCCGGCCCGGATCTCCCCGTACCAGGGAAGGACGAGCAGGTCGAAGAGGTCGGACAGGGCGCCTTCCCTGGAACGGACGCTCCGGGCGAGCCCTTCGAGCTGCCGCAGGCTCACCGGACTGTTTACGAGCTGCATACGTCCCTGCCGGACGAGCCAGATCAAGAGGCGATCTTCCAGGACGGAGAACTGCACCAGCGTCGTCTCCACGGGAAAGCCCTTGAGTATCTCCTCCCAGGGCAGAGGCTGCGGGAGGTCGCGGAGGATGCGGGAGGATTCGCCCTTCGAGCTTCGCAGAGTGGGCAGCACCCGGGTGCGCGCGCGGTCGGCATAGAAGAACGCGACGTCGGGCCGGTTCTTCGCCGTGACCTGCAGCTCGATCATCTCGTCGAAGAGCTCGTCGGTCCGATTGAGGAACGCGAGCCGGATCTCCTCCTGGGAAAGGTCTTCCCCCAGGATCTCGGAGGCTCGCAACCCGGCTTGCAGGTCCGCCTCTGCCAGGGCATCCTCGTCGAGCCGGCGGTAGGCCCGTGCCCGGGCCGTATAGGCCGCGCGGGCCAGCAGGGGATGATCGGCTTGGCGGTAGTAGTCGAGGGCGGAGGTCAGGAGGGCGACCGCTTCGCGAGAATCGGCCGCCAGCTCGCCCTCGATCATCGCGATATGCGCCAGGGTCTGCCGGCGCACCGCCGGATCTGTCTCGCCCTCGATCGCCTTGCGCGCCTGCGCCAGGTCGTCGAGGGCCGCGTCCCGTTCCCCAGTCCTCCCGCGCATTTGCGCACGCCAGTAGAGCGCATCCGCCAGGAGGACGGGATCGCCGGCAGCGAGGGCCTGTCTCACCGCCTCGTCCTGGAAATAGATCGCGACCGCGGGAAAACCTTCCTGGAGCACGGCGTCGGCCGCTCTTCCAAAGGCCCGCGCAGCGCCGTCTCCGCCGAGAGCCTGGCTCGACCGGAGCGCGCGGTAGCCGTGCTTCCAGGCCTCCCGGCTGGCGCCCAGCTCTTCCAAAAGCTCGGTCAGCAGCGAGCGCACTGCGGCGGCGTTCTGCTCTTCGCCCGCCTTTTCGAACAGCGAGAGCGCCTCCTGCGACGAGCGCACCGCTTCCATCGACCTCCCGGTCAGCCCGAGGCTCAGCCCCAGCATCCAGCCGATGTGCGCCCGGAGGGCCGGATAGCGGCCCGGGGGGAGACGGCTTTCGAGGCGGCGAAGCTCCTGCGAGGCCTCGACGTAGCGGTCCATCTTGTGCTTGGCGCAGGCATGGAAGAAGGCGGCGCGGGCCGCGAAGGGGCTGCCGGCGCTCTCCAGGCTCTTGCGGGCAGCCTCCATCCTCTCCAGGGCCTTCTCGTTGTCGTATTCCTTGTAGAGACGGTATCCATCCCGGAACGCGCCATGTCCCTGGACGAGGAGGTCCCATCGCTTCCTATCGCCCGCCGCTTGCTCGAGGACGGCTGCCGTGTCGCGGACCAGGTGCTCGCCGTTGACCGCGGCGAGCGCATCGCCCAGGAGACGGAGGGTGCGCGCGATTCGTGAGGCCGCGGCCGCGTCTCCCTTGATGGAGGCGTCGCTCCACCGTCCGAGCAGCTCGATCTCGGCATGCTCGCGCGCAGACTGGGGATGGCTGCGGACGATTCTGCGGATTCCCTCCTCATCCGTGGTCCGGTCAAGGCGGACCCGCTCGGCATCCCAGGAGACCGCCCGCTCGTCGACGCTCAGCGCCGCCTTCCGTTTTTCGGCCTCGGCCGCCCAGGGGGAGGAGGGGTCCAGGACGAGGTATTCGCTCCAGGCAGCCTGCGCCTCCTGGTGCAGGAAGAGAAGCTCCAGCGTGAGAGCGCGGTTGAAGCGCGCCTCGTGGAGAGCGGGGTCCGCGGCCACCGCGCGGTCGGCGGCGCCCAGGGCCAGGACGAGGTCGTAGGGCTCGTCCTGGCGTTGGGCGCGGACGACGTAGGCGGCCGCGAGCTGGCTGAGAACGACCGCATCCTTCGG
>DASUNJ010000782.1:0-6023 GCA_036277235.1 Thermoanaerobaculia bacterium
GCGCGAGCAGCGGCAGATCGGCGAGCGGCCGGGAGGGGGCGTGGACCGCCGCCGCCAGCAGCCGCTCGAAGCGACCGGCGAGCCGGCGGACCGTGACGGCGTCGAAAAGATCGCAATCGAAGGAGAGCCTCCCACTCCAGCCGCCATCAGCCCGGGCCAGCGTTAGCGTCAGGTCGAAGCGCGCCGCGCCCGTGTCGATGTCGACCTCGGAGAGCTCCAGACCAGCGGGGTCCGCGCCCCGCGGCGGTGTGTTCTGGAGGACGAACATCACTTGGAACAGAGGGGTATGCCCCAGGTTTCGCCCGGGCCGCAGTTCCTCGACCAGGCGCTCGAAGGGGAGGTCCTGGTGAGCCAGCGCGTCGAGCGCCGCCTCGCGCACCCGCGCCAGCACGTCGGCGAAGCCGGGCTCTCCGTCCAGCCGGGTGCGCAGCACCAGGGTGTTCACGAAGAACCCGATCAGCCCCTCCAGCTCGGCCCGGCCGCGGTTCGCCACCGGAAAGCCGACGCTCACGTCGTCTTCGTCCGCGGTGCGGCCGAGCAGCACCTGGAATGCGGCCAGGAGGACCATGAACGGCGTCGCTCCGGAGCGCCGCGCCGCCTCCTCCAGGCGCGCCGACAGCCCGCCCGGCAGCTCCACCGGCAGGTAGGAGCCCCGGCGGCGCGCCAGCGCGGTCCGCGGCCGGTCGGTGGGCAGCGGCAGCAGGCCAGGAGCGCCGGCGAGCCGTTGGCGCCAGGGCTCCAGGAGGGACTCCAGCGTTTCCCCGCGCAGCCATTCGCGCTGCCAGAGCGCGTAGTCCGCGTACTGGACGGTCAGCTCCGGCAGGACCGCGGGCCTCCCGGACGCCGCGGCTTCCAGAAGCGCGCGGATCTCGCGCGCCAGCACGCCCAGCGACCAGCCGTCCGCGACCGCGTGGTGGAGGTTGAGGATGAGCACGTGGTCGCTTTCATCGAGCCGCTGGAGCGCGGCGCGGACCAGGGGGAGGGTGCCGAGATCGAAGCCGCGACGGGCCTCCTCGCCTCGCAGCCGTGCGGCCTCGGGCTCTCTCCGGACCGAGGGCAGGCCGGAGAGATCGACCAGGGGCAGCGGCAGGTCCAGGTCCGGCGCCACCGATTGCACCGGCCGGCCGTCGCTCTCGTGGAAGGCGGTGCGCAGCGCCTCGTGGCGGCGGACGACGGCCTGCAGCGCCCCGGCCAGGGCCGCGGGATCGAGGGCACCGCGCATCCGGATCGCCGCCGGCAGGTTGTAGAGCGGCGAGCCCGGCTCCAACTCGGAGAGGAACCAGAGGCGCTCCTGGGCGAACGACAAAGGCGGGACCTCCTCGGGCCGGACGCTGCGCCGGAGCGGCGGCAGGACGGGCGTTCGCACGCCGCCGCGGCGGGCGGCCTCGACGCGCGCCGCGAGCCCGGCCACCGTGGGCTGCTCGAACAGCGCCCGCACCGGCAGCTCGGCCCCGAGCAGGGAGCGGAGGCGCGCCACCACCCGCGCCGCGAGGAGCGAGTGGCCGCCCAGCTCGAAGAAGTTGTCCCGCAGACCGACCCGCGGCACGCCCAGGAGATCAGCCCAGCAGCCGGCGACCAGCTCCTCCAGCGGGGTGCGCGGCGCCTCCCACTCGTGCCGGTCCCCGGCCGCCAGAGCCGGCGCGGGCAGAGCCCTGCGGTCCACCTTGCCGGATGGGGTGAGGGGCAGGGCGTCCAGCCGCACGAACGCCGCCGGGATCATGTAGTCCGGGAGCCGGGAGGCCAGCAGGGCGCGCAGCTCGGGCCAGCCTTCGCGCCGGTCTTCGGCCATGGCGGGCATTGCCGCGTAGGCCACGAGGCGCATCTCGCCCGGCCGGTCCTCGCGGACGAGCACGGCGCAGTCGCGCACCGCGGGGTGCGAGCGCAGCACCTCCTCGATCTCCCCGAGCTCGATGCGGAAGCCGCGCACCTTGACCTGGTGGTCCAGTCGGCCCAGGAACTCCAGGCTGCCGTCCCGCAGGGTGCGCACCAGGTCGCCGGTCCGGTAGAGGCGCCGGCCAGGCTGATCCTGCCCGGCGAACGGGTCGGGCACGAACCGCCCCGCGGTCAGATCGGGCCGCCCCAGGTATCCCCGCGCCAGGCCCGCGCCGCCGAGGTAGAGCTCGCCCGGCACGCCCGCCGGCACCTGCCGCAGCCGGCGGTCCAGGACGTACGCCCACGTGCCCGGCAGCGGCCGGCCGATCGACACCCGCGCCGCCCCGCGCGCCACCAAGGAGACCGTGGAGTAGGTCGTGTCCTCGGTGGGCCCGTAGAGGTTGTAGACGCGCTCGACGTGGGGCAGCTCGTAAAGGCGCGCGGCGAGCCCCGGCGGCAGCGGCTCGCCCGCCAGATTGACGGTGCGCACCGAGCCCGGAATGCCGCCGTTCCGCAGCAGCTCGGTGATCGCCGAAGGAACCGTGTTGACCAGCCGCACACCACCATCTCCGAGCGTGGGCAGGGCCAGGGCGTTCTCCGCCAGCACCACCCGGCCGCCGCAGGCGAGCGGCACGAACAGCTCGAAGACGGACAGATCGAAGCAGACCGACGTGGCGGCGAGCACGCCAGACAGGTCGTCCGCCGGGAAGAGCTGCCGCGCCCAGCGCACCAGGGCTACGGCCGAGCGATGGCGCACGGCCACCCCTTTGGGCCATCCTGTAGAACCGGAGGTGTAGAGCACATAGGCCAGGTTGTCCGGCCCCGGCGGCACGGCGACGACGTCCCCGGTCTCCTGCGGCAGCGAACCCAGAAGCTCCCGGGTGAGGAGGACCGGAGCTCCGGCGTCGGCCAGGATGTACTCCTGTCGGTCCCGCGGGTAGGCGGGGTCGATGGGCACGTAGGCGCCACCCGCCTCCAGCACCGCCAGCAGGGCGACCACGAGATCGGGGGTGCGCTCAAGGCGGACGGCGACGGGGACCTCCGGCCCCACCCCCAGGGCGCGCAGGTGGGCCGCGAGCTGGCCCGCCCGCCCGGCCAGCTCGCGGTAGGTGACGCTCTCGCCCGCCCCCTCCACCGCCACTGCTTCCGGCGTACGCGCCGCCTGGAGGGCCACGAGGGTGTGAAGGCAGACCTCCGCCTCATCGACGCTCTCCTCCGCCAGGTCCGGGCTCTCGGCGTCGGCGAGGATCTGCAGCAGCTCGGACGCGGGCAGGAGGGCCAGCTCCGAGAGCCGGCGCGAGGGATCGGCGGCGGCGCTCTCCAGCAGGACCTCCAGCCGGGCGAGCATGCGGTCCACCGTGACCTCGTCGAACAGGTCGGCGCTGTGCTCGCAGGTGCCCGTCACACCCTCCGGCCCCTCCTCCAGGGCGAGAAGGAGATCGACTTTGGCCGTGCCCGTGGGCAGCTCGTGGACGTCCACGTCGAGGCCGTCCCAGCGCGGCGCCTCCGGGGGCGCAGGCAGCAGGGCGAGCATGACCTGGAAGAGCGGCTGCCGGCCAAGGTCGCGGTCGGGCTGGAGCTCCTCCACCAGCTTCTCGAAGGGGAGCTCCTGGCGGGCCAGGACCTCCAGGGTCTCCCGCCGCACCCTGGACAGCAGATCGCCGAAGGAAGGGTCGTCCGAGAGGTCGGCGCGCAGCACCAGGGTGTTGACGAAGAAGCCGATCAGGCCGGCGGTCTCGGCGCGGTCTCGGTTCGCCACCGGCGCGCCCACCGCCACGTCCGGCGCGGCCCCGTGCCGGAGCAGCAAGGCGTCCCAGCCGGCGAGCAGGGTCATGAAGAGGGTGGCCTCGGCGCCGTGGGCGAGGGTCCGCAGGCGCTCCGCCAGCTCCACGGAGAGACGCGCCGGGCGCTGCCCGCCGCGCCCGCTCGGCACCGCGGGCCGGGGCCGGTCGGCGGGCAGCTCGAGGGAGGTCAACCCGGCCAGCCGCCCGCGCCAGAAGCCGAGCAGCTCGGTGAGGGTCTCGCCCTGCATCAGCCCCCGCTGCCAGACCGCGTAGTCGGCGTACTGGATCGGCAGCTCGGGCAGGCGTGGCGCGCGCCCCTCGCGGGCGGCGCCATACAGCTCGCCGACCTCGCGCAGCAGGATGCCGCGGGACCAGCCGTCCGCCACGATGTGGTGCAGGACCACCACGAGGCGGTGGTCGCCCCCGGACCGCCGCACCAGGATGGCACGTAGCAGCGGCCCCGCGGCAAGATCGAAGGGCCGCACCGCCTCGGCCAGGGCGAGGCGGCCGGCCTCCGCCTCGTCGTCTTCCAACCCCCCGAGGTCGACGACCGGCAGCGCCGCCCGGGGCTCCGCGGCTACGGATTGAACCGGCTCCCCCTCCACGCTCGGGAAGGTGGTCCGCAGGGCTTCGTGACGCAGCGCCAGGGCGCGCAGGGCCGCGGCGAGCGCAGGCACGTCGAGCCGCCCGCGCAGGCCCAGGGCCGCGGCGAGGTTGTAGGCGGCGCCGCCGGGCTCGAGCTGGTCGAGGAACCACAGCCGCTGCTGGGAGAACGAGAGCGGCGCGGGGCCGCTCCCCTCGCGGCGCTCCCGGCGAGGAATGCGGTGCGAGGTCTCGCTGGCCGGCCCCTGCTCCCGGCGCAGGGCGTCGAGCAGCTCGCGGCGCTTGCCGGCGAAGCGGAAGGACGGCTTCGACCCGCTCATCTCGCGCTCCCGGCCAGCAGGCTCCCGGCCTCTTCCTCGGACATCGAGGCGAGGCGCAGCAGCAACCCGGCGGCGGCCTCTACGTGCTCCCGCGCACCCGGGTCGCGCAGCAGGGCCTCGGCCATGCCGGCCACCGTGGGCGCTTCGAGGAGGGCGCGCAGAGGCACGTCAAGGTCGAAGGCGTCGCGCACCACGCCGATCAGCTCGGTCGCGAGCAGCGAGTGGCCGCCCAGGTCGAAGAAGCTGTCGTGGATGCCAATGCCTTGTGGCTCGATCCCCAGCACCTCGCCCCACATTCCGGCCAGCACCTCCTCCAGCTCCGTGCGCGGCGCCACATGCTGCCGCCCCGCGGCTGCGGGCTCCGGGTCGGGCAGGGACCGACGGTCCACCTTGCCGTTCGCGGTGAGGGGGATGGCAGGGACCGCTACGAAAGCCGAGGGCACCATGGCCTCCGGCAGCCGCTCGCGCAGGAAGGCGGCCAGCTCCAGGCCGGAGACGGGCGGCTCGCCGGCCGGCACGAACCAGGCGGCCAGACGCGCGTCGCCTGCCCGGTCGCGCACGCCGGCAACCGCCTCGGACACGGCGGCATGGGCGCGCAGGGCGGCCTCGACCTCGCCGAGCTCGATGCGGACGCCGCGCACCTTGACCTGGTGGTCGGCGCGGCCCACGAACTCCAGGCGGCCGTCCTGCCGCAGGCGGGCGAGATCGCCCGTCCGGTACAGCCGCCCTCCCGGCTCGGCGGCGAAGGGATCGGGGACGAAAGCGGCGGCGGTCAGCTCCGGCCGGCCCAGGTAGCCACGCGCCAACGGACCGCCGAGGAAGATCTCGCCCCGGGCTCCGGGCGGCACCGGCTCCAGCGCGGCTCCCAGGAGATGGAGACGGACGTTGCCGATCGGCCGCCCGATCGACGGCGATGGCACCCCCTCCTCTGCCGGCCTCACCGTGCCGGCCGTGGCCACCACGCTCGCCTCGGTGGGCCCGTAGTGGTTGACCAGGGCGAACGGCGCTCCGGCGGCCGGCCGCGCGCGCAGCCGGTCGCCGCCCGTGAGGATGACGGCAGGAGAGGTCGCTCCCCCCCGGATCAGGTCCAGGGCCCGCTCCGCCACGGGCGTGGGCAGGAAGGCGACGTCGATCCCGCAGCGCCTCATCCAGGCCAGGAGATCGGCGGGCGCGGCGCGCAGCTCGCCGGGCGCCAGCCAGAGGCTCGCGCCGGCCGCCAGCGCCGGGAAGATCTCCCATACCGACGCGTCGAAGCCGGGGGCCGCGACCTGGCTCACCCGGTGAGCGGGCGAGAGCCCGTACCGCTCCAGGTGCCAGCCCACCAGGCTGAGCAGCCCGGAGCACGGCACCCCGACCCCCTTGGGCCGACCGGTGGAGCCCGAGGTATAGAGGACGTAGGCCAGGTTCTCCGGCCCGGCGAAGGGCGGGAGGTCGGCACCGTCCC
>DASUNJ010000783.1:0-2677 GCA_036277235.1 Thermoanaerobaculia bacterium
ACGAGGGGTCGAGCCCCCGGACCGAGGCGCGGTCCACGAAATCCCGGATCAGGTTGGCCGTACACTCTCCACCGGCGCCGTGGCTGCCGCGCGGGATGACCACGTGCAGCCGGTTGGTCCTGAAGCGCGCCGCCTCCTCCGTGAGCTGCGGCGGGACGACCGGGTCGCGCTCGCCCGAGATCAGCAGCACGGGCAGGTCCGAGCGGATCGGCTCGTGGAAGCCCGCGGGGATCCTGCCCCGCGTCCAGGCTCCGCACGCGGCCTTCTGCTGGCGGATCCGGTAATCGCCGAGGAAGGTCCCCGCGGTCTTCTCGCGGCTCATCTCGTCGGTGATGAACGGCAGGTCCTCGGCGCAGGTGACGGAGAAGCCCAGTCCCCAGTCGAGGCCGTCGTCGATGGCCGGTGGGAGCCGGAACCGTGAACTGCGTCGGCTTCGACTCGCTCACGGCGCAGGAGGGCTCGAGCCCCTGGACCGAGCCGCGGTCGAGGAAGTCGTTTTCCAGCTTGACCCGGCACTCTCCGCCTCCCCCATGAGCGCCGCGCGGGATGACCACGTGCAGGCGGTTCTTCATGTGAAGCGACGCCTTCTCCGCCATCTCCGGCGGGGTGGCCGGGTCGCGCTCGCCGGAGATCAGCAGCACGGGCACGTCCGAGCGGACCGGCTCGTGGATGTCCGCCGGCACCTTGCCCCGCGGCCAGATCTCGCAGACGCGCTTCTGCTGGCGGATGCGGTAATCGCCGAGGTAGGTACCCGCGGTTTCCCGGCGCGTCATCTCCTCGGTGATGAAAGGCAGGTCCTCGGCGCAGGTGACCGAGAAGTTCAGGCCCCCGTAATAGAGGCGGCCCTCGAAGCCGATGCTGAGGTCCAGGCGGCGCTCGATCGAGATCTGGACGAGCGGCGCGAGGTCGCCCTGGGCGGCGTTCCGGAGCAGGAGAGGCAGGCTCGCTCCGTCGGGCCCGTACAACGAGTAGCGGATGCCCTCGGCGACCAGGCCCCAGGTCGGCCGCACCTCCTGCTGCTCCCCCGTGCGCGTGTTGGTGACGGCGACGGTCACGCCCTGGTCGATCCGCTCCCGGATCGCCTTCAGGTCCGCCTTGGTGTCGGGAAACGTGGCCCGGCACTCGGGCTGCGAGGCGCACTCCTCGAGCACCAGATCGAGCGCCCGCTGGCCCGCGTAGGCGTGGCGCAGGGGGAGGAACAGGTCCACCGGAGCGACGGAGGTCAGCATCACGCTCCGCACCGTCTCCGGATGCCGGCGCCAGTAGACCTGGGCCGCGCGCGAGCCGTAGGAGCCGCCGATCAGGTTGATCTTGCCGTAGCCGAGCCACTGCCGGATCTCGTTCAGATCGTCCACGAAGGCGGCGGTGGTGTACTGGCTGAGATCCGCGACCTTCTCCAGCTTCTCGCGGCATTCCTCGACCGCGCCGGGCGGGTACAAATCCCCGGCGGCGCGGCGGAAGTCGACCGGAGCGCCATAGAGGTCGCAGTGGAGCGGATTCGACCGGCCGGTGCCGCGCTGGTCGACCAGCACGATGTCCCGCTTCCGGCGGTCGACTCCGGCCCATTCACCGACTTCCGAGATCCCCTGACCCGGGCCGCCGGCAATCTCGAAGACCGGATCGGGCTGCTTGTCCGGTCCCAGGGCGGGGAGGATGACGATGTTCAGGCCGATCTTCCTCCCCTGCCGGGTCTCGCGGTTCTCCCAGACGGGATAGGTGGCGCACAGCACCTCGTCGTCGGACCATGCCACCTTGCACGGGTGGGGCTTGACCTCTACCGGATCGGCGGCAGCCGGCGCAGGTGCCGAGAAGATGGACAGGAAGATGAGGACGGCGGCGAGGATCGACCAGCTTCTTTGCATGGGCAGACTACGGGACCGCAACTCCTTTGTTGCGGCGGCGCCTGGCTAAGGGCCCGTCACGGATTAAGGGTGCCAGCATGGTTGGGAGGTGGCGTCCTCTCCCGCGAAGCGGGGGAGGATAGAGGAGGGGGCTTTTCAGGCTTTATGGGCTACAAATGAGCCACTTACTTTGTGACGAGCCCGGATGCCGTGAAGACCCCCTCCCCAGCCCTCCCCCGCTGCGCGGGAGAGGGGGCCGGAGGGTTGAGGGTCCGGCTGTGGCGGGCTTCCTCTTCAGCTTGCGGATTGACCGAAAGCGGGAGCCTGGTCATAGGGAGGCGAGGATTCTCTGCTTGACCTCTTCCCAGGGAGAGCCGGCGTCCGGATCGGCGTCATCGGCCGCGATCCGCTCGTCCAGGATCCGCCGCTGCCATTCAGGCAGGGCAGGTTGCTCGGCGCTCTGCTTCAGCTCGACTTTGGTCATGGAACAAGAATACCATCCGGCTCAGAATCCATGAGCGCGAAACGCGTCAACCTCGTCAGCCTGCTGGCACTGCTCTTCCTGGTGCTGGTGGTGGCGATCACCCCCGAGGCGCGCCAGCTCATGGGCCGCCTGGCGTTCTGGATGGAAGGGGTGGAGGAGAAGATCGAGGAGAGCCGGCGCGCGCAGGAGTCCGCCACCCTGCCAGCGGAGGAGGAGAGCCGGAGCGCCGGCGAGGAGACGTCGGAGCCGGTACAGGTCCCTCCTCACGTCGTCCTGGGGGAGGACGGCCGGTTCAACCCCGAGCCCGGCTACAGTTGGATCAACGACGATCCCAACGACCATCGCGTCGAGT
>DASUNJ010000784.1:0-3049 GCA_036277235.1 Thermoanaerobaculia bacterium
CTTCTGTGACAACCCGGCCAACAGTTGCAGCCCCAGCTACATCTTCCGGCAGTACGACCAGGACGGCGCCCTCCTCCTGAACACCACGATCCGGCTCGACCACGTGGTCAACGTCATCGAGGACAGCAGCCTGGTAGGCTCCAGCGCGGGCTGGCTCTCCATCTTCAACATCCCCAACGTCCTCGTCGACCTCCAGGTCTACGCCTTCTCGTTCAACTCCGCGAACCCCGCGGGGAACCCCAACCTGACCTGGGACGCGATCTTCGAGGGCTACATCGTCACGGACGACGTGGTCGCGCCGTAGGAAGGATGGCGCCTAGCTTTTCGCCAGATCCACTTGCGCCCGGTCGCGCAGGCGCTCGGCCGCGGGGGAGAGGGGAGCGTGGGTGAGGATCTTGTTCATCCTCTCCATGGCTTTCACCGAGTCGCCCATCCCCTGGTAGAGGACGACCTCGGCGTGCAGGTTGTCGGCGAGGATGTTGAGCCGGTTGAGCACCGTGGCGACGTGCTCCCCCTCGGGGAACCGGCGCAGGTACTCGGCGCCGTTCGCCAGGTCGGCATAGCTCTTGGCGGCCACGGCCAGGCGGTCGTTGGCCATCTTCTTGAGCTCGGCGTCGCGGTCCTGGGCGGCGAGCTGCTGCAGGGCGGCGAGCTGGTCCAGGCTGGAGGCCAGCATGCGCAGTCCGCTGCCGGCCCGCTTGCCCTCGGGGCTCTCGGGCGCGGACTCCCAGGCTTCCAGGTAGCGGGCCACGGCCTCGGTGGGATTGCCCAGCCGGCTGTACGCTTCGCCCAGGGCGAGCGCCACCTCGGGAACCCGCGGCGAATCCGGGAAGTTGCTGAGGAACGCCACCAGGAACGAAGTCTCGTACACCTTGCCGTCGAGCACCTTGAGCGCCTCGGGATAGAGCTCCTTGCGCTTCAGGTCCAGGTCCTTGATCTCGGTGTTCAGGTTCTCGATCAGATTGCTCTTCGGCTCGAGCGATGCCACGGCCGCCACCTCCTGGCGGTAGGTGCGGACCACGCCGCCGTAATCGCGGGAGAGCAGCGGCTTCGCCAGCTCCTGGTCGCGCCGGGCATGGAGCTTCTCCAGGCGCAGCGACGCGGCCACTCCGCCGGCCGGCCAGGAAGTCAGCGAGAACTGCTTGATGAAGGTGGCCTCCTCGGGCGCCGGCTTCGCCTGGTCGAGCCAGGTCATCAGCGCGGCCTGGGTGCGCAGGCGGAAATCGTCGGCCGACTTGCGGGATTCGATCTTCCAGGTCTCCCGGCGGGCCTCGGCGGCGCGCGCCCGCTCGTCCGCGAACGGATGGGTCTGCCAGTAGCCGTACTCCTTGAGCTGCGGCGCGAGGCTGTTCATCTTCTCCCAGATGCGCCGGGCGCCGTCCGGATCGTAGCCGGCCAGCGCGGAGAGCCGCTGCCCCTCCTGGTCCGCCTCGTCCTCGTGAGCCCGGCTGTAGCTGCGCAGGAGCAGCTCGCCGAGGATCAGGCTCGCCGCCGCCGCGCCCTGGATGCGGTTGGCGCTGGGATTGTCATATCCCACGCGCGGGTCGTACGGCGTGTTGAGGCGGGTGTCGCGGTCGCGGTTCGACTCGTTGATCACCACGCCAGCGACCAGCAGGTTGCCGAGCACGGTCATCAGGGTGGCCTTGCGCTGCATGCGCTTGAAGTGCTCCAGGGTGACGTGGCCGATCTCGTGGCCGAGCACCGCGGCCAGCATGTCGTCGTCCAGACCCAGGTCGAGCATCCCGCGGGTGATGAAGATCTGGCCGCCGGGCAGCGCGAAGGCGTTGGGCACCGGCATGTCGACGAGGGTGAAGGTGAAGGGGAAGCGGGTGAAGCCCGACTGCTGGGCCAGCTCGTAGCCGACGCGGTTGACCCGCGCCAGCTCCTCCGGGTCGTCGTAGAGCTCGTAATGCTCCGCGACCTGCCGCGCGATCTGCAGGCTCTTGAGGAAGAGCTCGGGGTTGGAGACCGCCTGGGCCGAAGCGGGCAGGGGCAGCAGGGGAAGCGCGACCAGCAGGGCGAGGAACGCGGCGAGGAGACGACGGATCGGGTTCTTCATCGTAGGCTCCCTGAGATTCGGGGTGGTGCCAAGGGTAGCAACATCGGGCGATCCGTCAAAACTCCCGCCCCACCAGCTCGGGCGTCCTCTCAGATGCGGCTGCCGCCTCTGCGGCCCGCTCCTGGTCCGCGATCAGCGGCGGCTGGAGGATGCCCCCGGAGACGACCATGCGGATCCCCTCCTCGACAGTGACCGGGCATTCGATGATCTCGCGCGGCGGCACGAGCAGCAGATAGCCGCTCGTGGGGTTCGGGGTCGTGGGGACGAACACCGGCACCAGCTCCATGTCGTGCGGGCTCGCGGACCAGCGGGCGGGGCCGCCGGTGACGAAGCCGATCCCGTACGTGCCGATCCGGGGGTACTCGACCAGCACCACGCGCTTGAACGCGTCGGCCTGGTCGCGCGAGAGCGCCTCCAGCACTCCCTTGGTGGCGCCGTACACGGACCTGGCGATCGGGACGCGCCGGATGAAAGCCTCGACGCCGTCGATCATCTGCCGGCCCACGACGCGGGTCGAAAGCCATCCCAGGAAGAAGATGACCAGCAGCGTCAACAGGATGCCGAGGCCCGGGATGTGGATGTCCGGCTTCTCCAGGAAGGTCGCCAGCGTCTTGTCGATCAGCGGCGCGAAGATCCCGTCCATGAAGCGGAACAGAAGCAGCAGCACGTAGATGGTGAGGTACGCCGGGGCCAGGATCAGCAGGCCGCCGAGCAGGACGTTGCGCAGGCGCGATCGCCAGTGATGGGGCTCATGTTTCACGGGCATAGCCTAACAGCCTCGGTGTGGTAGCGTTCCGCGCATGAGCGATCTGACCATCGAGGTGCCGACCGCGAAGACGTCCATGGAGGAGCTGCGCTCGGCGCTCGACGCCGGGCTGAAGGAAGAGTTCCCCGGCGGGATGCTCAAGTGGAGCTGGGAGGGGGACGTGATGAACCTCTCCGGCCCCGGCGCCAAGGGGACGGTCACCCTGGAAGACGGTCTCCTGGTGG
>DASUNJ010000785.1:0-14042 GCA_036277235.1 Thermoanaerobaculia bacterium
CCCTTCTGCTGTCCGGCTGCGGACTGTCCTCGGCTCTCCGGGAGGCAAAGGACGTAGCCAGCCCGTCGGTGTCCGGGGAGCTCGCCGTCCGGGCTCCCCAAGGGGAACCCGTCACCTGGAAGCCGGACGCCTGCCTGTCCGGCGAGCACGAGCAGTTCTTCGGATTCATTCTCGTCTCAGAGGGGTCAGACGGCTCGCCGGTCGTCTTGCGCGCGGTGGTCGATCCGTTGGACGGACCTGGCCTTCGCCTCGTTGGAGTGCCGGGCACGGCCGGCATGGTCTACCGGCCGGAGCTGTGCGAGAGGTTGGAGCTGGTCGTGGAGCCGACGGGCTGGCGGGTCAACGACTTCCAGGACCTGAGCGGCAGGCTCGACGTGAGCTGCAGGACGACGGACGGCGGGAGCGTCGAGGGCTCCGTCGAGGTCCGTCACTGCCACTGAACCGCTCAGGCTCTCCGCGCCTGAAGCGAATCGCGGATCTCGCGCAGCAGGGCCACGTCCTCCGGGATGGAGGGCGGAGTGCCGGGCTCTTCCTTTTCGCGGCGCAGACGGTTCATGGCCCGGATGAACAGGAACAGGGCGAATGCGACCAGGAGGAAGCTCACGATCGATTGAATGAAGCTGCCGTAGTTGATCGTGGCGGCCCCTGCCTCTTTTGCAGCCTCCAGGGACACGTATTCCCCCGGACCCAGGGTCCAGAAGAGGTTGTTGAAATCGACGCCTCCGAGCAGGAAGCCGAACGGCGGCATGAGCACGTCGTCCACGAGGGAGGTCACGATCCTCCCGAAGGCAGCGCCGAGAACGACTCCGACCGCCAGGTCGAAGGCGTTTCCCTTGACGGCAAACTCCCTGAATTCTTTCATCATGCTCATGGCATCTCCTTTTCAGGTGGCACGGGTCACGAGACGATCGCCTTCACTCTCCCGACCGCTCCGCTGGCGAGGCGCACCTTGATCCCGTGCGGATGCGTCGGCGAAGGGGTCAGGATTTCCTTCACGATGCCGCGGGTCCTCTTGCCCGTCGCCTGGTCCTGCTTGAGGACGATCTCGACGGTGAGCCCGGGGCGGATGTCCTGTCTGCGCGTTCCATCCATCCTGCGATTCTAAGCCAAGAAAGTGCGCAGAGGCTTGGCGGGGCTCTCCTCCTCCTCGCGTATCCCTCATTGGACATCAGCCAGTCCGGGGCCGACCGCCCCGGGCTCCTTCCTGTAATTCTCGCCGGCCAGCACCGGCACTCCCCCTCTTGTTGAAAGGGGTGTACCCATGAAACTGAAGATGTTGGTTCTGTCTTTCCTTAGCGCTCTGACTTTTGCCCTTGCGCTGCCTCAGGCGTCGTTGGCTGCAGGCTGCGCGTCGGCGCCGTCGATCCGGTTCAAAGACGGAGGGCTCGAGCCCGATAGCATCACCGTCGAGATCAATGACAACTGCGTCGGCGAGTCATTTTCCAAGATCTGGGCGCGGCTCCCGTCCGGCAGTTGGTACCGCCTCCGCACCGACATGGGCGACTGGAGCGGCTGGCGCGAGGCGGTCGACGACGGGCTCTATCCGAACCACGCGTATTGCTACGAAGCCGAGAACTACAAGAATGGGGTCAGCAGGACCTCGGGGATGATCTGTGCCCTCACTCCGGCGCCGAAGATCGAGCTCGGTCTCATCTCGGACAGCGCTGCGTCCTGCGGAACGCTGCCTTCGAATCCGAGCCCGTCCGACCTGTTGGAGCACGTCTTCATCTCTCAGTCCCTGGCCGTGAAGCTGGGGATCGACGTGGCCGCGGTCCAAGGCCAGGGCCCCAGCCCGCAGGTGCGGATCGTGATCGATTATCCCGGGCTCTCGGATTTCACCAGGAACAACGCCACCTTCACCGTGGCCCGCGTCTGCACCAATGTTGATACTACCGGTCCGTATGACTGGAACGTCTGGATGTGGAACACCAACAAGCTCGTTCCCTTGACCGCCGAGCAGCTCCCGACGGCGCTGGCGAGCTTCCGTATCGTGGCTCCGAGCCGCACCACCTGGACCGAGAATGGAACGGCGGAGCCGGCGGTCGATCACTTCGCCGAGCCCAACACGGCCGCCAACAGGTTTTTCCGGGAGAACGTGAGGAACGTAACGGACAAGAGGGTGGCTCTGCTCGTCCCCCACGGAGGTGGAATCGAGCGCAATACGAGCACGCAGATCCAGCCTTTCGTCGACGAGCTCGGCGCGAGCTCGGTCGGGGTCAACGTGTGGGAGAGCGTGGGGCAGTGGAGCCTTGGCGGGACCCACGACCGCTGGCACATCACCGCGAGCGACATCCACCGGGACGGTTTCCCCGGGCTCGACCGCCTGCTCAACGAGCCGGACTTCGCGACGGGCCGGGATTTCCAGCACGCGGTGGCGTTCCATGGCTTCGAGGACTCGACCGGCAGCGGGATCATCCTCGGCGGCCTGGCCGACCGCGATGTGCTGTGCTACGTGGCGAACACGATCCGGAGCGGCGACCGCGGCGACGAGGTCGGGCTTCACATCGCGAACGCCGGGGTCAACGGGGAGGACATCCAGGTCGTCAACTCGCGCGGCTATGCTCCGAATCCGACCAACCTCCAGGATCTGGAAGGCGGCGACGCGGACAACATCGTCAACCGGGTTTCCCGTGCCGGCACCGCCAATGTCTGGGGCGGCATTCATCTCGAGCAGTCGTCCTGCCTGCGGCGGCAGATGGACTGCGACCTCGATGGCGACGGCTCGAACGACACGTGCAGCGAGCCGGATTGCATGCACAGCATCGTCGCCCGGGGAGTGGCGCAGGCGCTCGCCGAGCTGCTCGACCCCAGCAACCCCGCAAATCCCGCGGGTGCCTGCTGCGCGAATTTCGATCAGTGCCCGTAGGCCGGAGAGGTGGGGGCCGCCCGCTCGCATGAGCGGCGGCCCCCGTTCCGCCGTCAGGGAGCGCAGGAGAACGCGGAAGTGTCGGTAAGGAGCGGAGCGGCCTCCCCGCTGTCGTTGGTGTAGGTCTTCGTTCGATCGGTCGCCGTATCGGTCACCTTGACGGTGTACTCGACGGTCGAGCCGGAGGAGAGGAAAACCCACCAGTTGCCGCCGAGGCCGCAGCCGTTGAGTATCTTGACGGTGAGCTCGATGTTCTCTTCCTGGAAGTACCAGAAGAGGCCGCTGTCGTCCCGCCCGTCGAGCGGGATCGCGTGGCCCTTGCCGGTATTGCCCTGGAAGTCCTTCCGGCTCACTTCCACCCGGAATCGCCCATTCTGAAGGCAGAGCACGATGTCCGAGGGTACGCAGCCGTCGGCGTCGTGGACGGTCAACGTCTCCCGGTGGAGGAGCCCCGATCCCGTGTCGATGCCCTCGAAGAACCGCACGTCGTACTCTCCGGCCGGGAGTGGACCGATCGCGAACTCGAATTCCCGGACTTGCGGAGGGCCGAGGGGAATGACCGGGCAGTGGTCGTCCAGCAACGCTTCGATCACGTTGCCGTGGACCTCGGGTGGATATAGGGAGTAGCAGGCCGAGTTGGTCGGGAAGCGAAGCTTGATCAGGGCCGGCGCATCGTCCCTGGCGACCTGAGGCAGCTCGATGTCCACCGAAGCCTGGCGGCGCACGCTCAACACAGCTGTATCGAACACCACGTTGGGGTTGGACGCGTCGTACACCCGTACGGTGTGATTGCTTGGATGGAGCGGGCCGAGCTCGACCACGGTGGAAAAGGTTCCGAGCGTGCTCGGATGACAGCCCTGGAGACCGATGCTCAGTATGGGTCCGCTCACGGGATTCGAGAGAAAGGGACCGTCGAATTCCCCGGTGCAGCCGGTCCCTTCGATGCGGGCCTCGATCACGTCATTCCAGCGTGCGACGTCGGGGAACAGGGTCAGGGTCGCCTGCTGGGCCTGGGCGGCTCCGCAGGAGAGGATCAGGGCCAGGAACAGGAATCGAAGAAGTCTTGACATGCAGGTCCTCTATCGCACTGGATGCGTTTGTGTTCAGCGATCGCAGGAGAAGGCGGCGGTGTCCGCGATGAGCGGCGCAGCCTCTCCGCGATCGTTGGTGTAGGTTTTCTTGCGCCCGAACCGCGTATCGGTCACGGTGACGGTGTGCTCGACCGTCGAGCCCGAGGAGAGGAAAACCCAGAAGTTGTCTCCGAGGGCGCAGCCGTTCAGCACTTTGACGGTGAGCTCGATGTTTTCCTCCTTGAAAAACCAGACGAGGCCGCTGTCGTCCTGTCCCGCGAGCGGGATCGGGTGGCCCTTGCCGGCATGGTCCTGGAAATCCTTCCAATCGACCTCGATCCGGAACCTTCCGCCCTGGAGGCAGAGCGCCGTGTCCGAGGGCACGCACCTGTCCGCGTCGTGGACGATCAGGGTCTGCCGGTGGAGACGCGGCCGCGCCTCTCCAAGCGAGATGAACCGGATCTCGTACTCGCCGGCCGCGAGCGGGCCGACCTGGAATTCCCGCTCGAAGATGTGCGGCCCGGGGATGGGAAGGACGGGGCAGTTTTCGGAGAAGTACTGCGTGATCGCGTTGCCCTCGACCACCGGCGGGTCGAGGAAGAAGCAGGTGGTCGATGCCGGACCGCGGTACGTCAGGGTGAACGGAGCCGCGTCCGTGGCGACTTCGGGCAGCACGACGTCCAGCGAGGCTTCGTGATACGCCACCTTCAATTTGGCCGTATCGAACGCCGGGGGCGGCGGGCTCACGATGAACCGGATCCAGTTTTGGAGCTGGACGGTGTAGTCCTGCGGAAAGAGCCGGCCGAGCTTGACGACAGTCGAGAACGGCATGGTCGAGCTCGAGTCGCAGTGCAGGAGGTCGATGTCCACGATCCACCCTGCCCAGGGGAGGAAATGGACGGCGGTCTCGAATTCTCCGCTGCAGCCGACTCCTTCGATCCGCGCTTCGACCTCGTCGTCCCACACCACGGTCTCGTGAGACAGGGTAAGGGTCGCCTGCTGGGCCTGCGCGGCTCCGCAGATCGGGACGAGGGCGACGAGGAGGAGCGTGAGTGATCGTGACATGCCGTTCCTCCAGGACTCAGGGGTTGCAGGAGAAGGCGGAGGTGTCGGAGATGAGCGGCGCGGCCTCGCCGAAACCGTTCTTGTAGGTATTCTTGCGGCCGGTCTCCGTGTCGGTCACCGTGACGGTGTGCTCGACCGTCGAGCCGGAGGAGAGGAAGACCCACCAGTGGCCGCCGAGGTTGCAGCCGTCGAGCACCTTGACGGTGAGCTCGATGTTCTCCTCCTGGAAGTACCAGAAGAGGCCGCTGTCGTGCCGTTGCGCGAGCGGGATCGCGTGGCCCTTGCCGGCGTTGCCCTGGAAATCCTTCCAATCGACCTCGATCCGGAACCTTCCGCCCTGGAGGCAGAGAGCCGTGTCCGAGGGCACGCAGCCGGTGGCCTCGTGCACGATCAGGGTTTTCCGTTCGAGGTAGGGCTGTGCTCCCTGCGGTACGTTGAGATCGAAGAACCTCACTTCGTACTCGCCGGCCGGCAGAGGCCCGACCTGGAGCTCTTCCTCGAAGACGTGCGGTCCGCCCGGCGGCAGGATCGGGCAGTTATCGTCGAAGGACGCTTCGATTACGTTGCCGGTCACCACGGGCGGATTGAGAATGAAGCAGGACGACGACGCCGGTCCCCGGAAGACGATGGGAAACGGCGCCGCGTCGCTGGCCGCTTCGGGCAGCACGATCTCCAGGGAGTCCTCGCGGCGAACGCTCAGGGCGGCCGTGTCGAGCGGCGCCGGCGCCGGGCTCAGGAGGTGACGGGTGTTGTCTCGCAAGTAGACGATGTAGTCCTGCGGAGAGAGCGGGCCGATCTCGACCGTGGTCGAAAAGGGGAGGACGGCGCTGATGGGGCACTGCGCGATCGCGAGGTCGATGTCTATCGTCCATCCGAACCCCGGGATGAAATCAACGAAGGTGTCCGTGACCTCGCCGCTGCAGCCGATGCCTTCGATCCGGGCTTCGATCTTTTCGTCCCACTCCGCCACTTCGGGAAACAGGGTGAGGGTAGCCTGCGGTTGAGCGTGGACGGCTCCGCAGAGTGAAACGAGGCCGGCGAGCAGGAGCGTGAGTGATCTTGACATGCCGTTCCTCCGGGACTCAGGGGTTGCACGAGAAGGCGGAGGTGTCGGAGACGAGCGGCGCGGCCTCGCCGGAACCGTTCTTGTAGGTATTCTTGCGGCCGGTCTCCATTTCGGTCACCGTGACGGTGTGCTCGACCGTCGAGCCCGAGGAGAGGAAGACCCACCAGTGGCCGCCGAGGCCGCAGCCGTTGAGCACCTTGACGGTGAGCTCGATGTTTTCCTCCTGGAAGTACCAGAAGAGGCCGCTGTCGTTCCGTTCCGCGAGCGGGATCGCGTGGCCCTTGCCGGTGTTGCCCTGGAAATCCTTCCAATCGACCTCGATCCGGAACCTTCCGCCCTGGAGGCAGAGAGCCGTGTCCGAGGGCACGCAGCCGGTGGCGTCGTGCACGATCAGGGTCTGCCGTTCGAGGTAGGGCTGTACTCCCTGCGGTACGTCGAGCTCGAAGAACCTCACGTCGTACTCGCCGGCCGGGAGAGGTCCGACCTGGTACGTCTCTTCGAAGATGTTCGGCCCTCCCGGCGGCAGGATCGGGCAGTTGTTGCTGAAGGACGTTTCAATCACGTTGCCGGTCACCACGGGCGGCTCGAGACTGAAGCAGGCCGACGACGCCGGTCCTCGGTAGATGATGGGAAACGGCGCCGCGTCGCTGACCGCTTCGGGCAGCTCGATCTCCAGCGAGGCCTGGCGGCGAACGCTCAGGGGGGCCGTGTCGAGCGGGGGAGGCGGCGGGCTCACGATGTGCCGGATCGCGTTGTGGACCCGGACGGTGTATTCCTGCGGATAGAGCGGGCCGAGCTCGACTACGATCGAGAAGGGAGCGGTCGAGCCCGAGGGACAGGTCAGGTCGATGTCCACCACCCCGGGGGGGAACGAGTCTACGAACGGCTCCTCCGCCAGACCGGTGCAGCCGGTCCCCTGGATCCGGGCCTCGACCACGTCGTTCCATACCGCGACGTCGGGAAACAGGGTGAGGGTCACCTCCTCGGCGCGGGCGGCTCCGCAGAGCGGGACGAGGGCCAGAAGCGTGGCGCTGAGGGTTCGAAGACGTCGTGACATGGCAGATCCTCCACGGAGATGAGTCGACGCTCGCCGACCGATATGTTGTAAGGGCATATTAGCACGATCGAGGCTGTAACGTTTTCCGGGCCGGATCGCCTAGGATCTGTGCGGGAGGACGGAATGAATGACGCGAGCACAGGCGCAGGCATGTCTCACCTGATTCCCCGGTTTGCGGATCAGGGCTATTCGGCCGACGCCATGGCAGCCCGCCGGCGCTGGCTCGAGGAGCGGACCGGCGCGGATCTGGGCCTGGTGGGCGACTTCTCCTTCGCGGCCGAGGAGATGCGGGGCAACATCGAGAACCCGATCGGGGCGGTGCAGGTGCCGGTCGGCGTGGCCGGGCCGCTGCGGGTCCGGGGCGAGGATGCGGACGGGATCTTCTACGTCCCGATGGCCACGACCGAGGGGGCGCTGGTGCGTTCCTACGAGCGGGGGGCGCTGGCGCTCACCCGTGCCGGCGGGGCGGTCGTCCGGCTCTTCGTGGACGAGAACCGGCTGTCGCCGCTCTTCATCTTCCCCGGCATCGCCGAGGCGGCCGAGTTCGTCCGCGATCTCCCCAGGCATTTCGAAGGTCTGAAAGCGGAGGCCGAGGCGACCACCCGTCATGGCCGGCTGCTGCGCATCGAGCCTCATCCGATCGGCCGGCAGGTGATGGTCCACTTCTGTTATTCGACCGGCGACGCCGGAGGGATGAACATGGTCGCCAAGGCGACCGACCGTGCCTGCCGCTGGCTGGTCGGGAAGGGGATCGCGCCGGACTTCTATCTTTTCAGCGCTCTCGATTCGGAGAAGCACGCGAGCTCTTCGCTCTTCCTCGGCGGCAAGGGGAAGAAGCTGGTGGCGGGTGCCCGCATCCCGGCGAAAATCGTGAATTCCTACCTCGGGACGACCGCCGCGCGGATGCTGGAGTTCTGGGATTCGAACGTGCTCGGCCAGTTCCACGCCGGCTCCACGACCTGCAACGCCCACTATGCGAACGGCCTTGCCGCCCTGTTCATCGCCTGCGGCCAGGACGTCGCCAACGTGGCGAACTCCGCGGTCGGCCTCACCCGGGTCGAAGTCCTGGACGGAGGGGATCTGTACGCGACGGTGACCCTGCCGTCGTTGACGGTCGCCACGGTCGGGGGCGGCACGAGCCTGGGAACGGCGCGCGGGTGCCTGGAGATGCTCGGCTGCCTGGGGGACGGGAAGGCTCACAAGCTGGCCGAGATCGTCGCCGCGTTTCTGCTCGGCGGCGAGATCTCCCTCCTCGCCGCGATCTCCGCCGGCGAGCTGGTCGGAGCCCACGAAGCCTACGGCCGCAACCGGCCGGGGGGTTAAAAACCTTTCGAGCAAGGTTGCGTGTATCCTCACCGGGTGAGCGTTCCGGTTCCGATCATCCGCGCCGTCACCTTCGACGTCACCCACACGCTGATCCACTGCCCCCGGCTGGGAGAGATCTATGCCGAGGTGCTCGGCCGGCATGGCGTGCGCGTCGCTCCGGACGAGGCCGGGCGGCTGGTCCGGCTGGTCTGGCAGGAGCTCGCCTGCGTGGCCGATCCGGCACGCGACCGCTTCACGTCCCATCCCGAGGGTCCGGCGGGATGGTGGAAGCGGTTCCTGGAGCGTTTGTGCGAGCACCTGGACGCGCCGCCCCCCTCCCGTTTCGCCGCGGCCGAGCTCTTCGCCCGCTTCGCCCGGGCCGATTCCTGGGAGGTCTACCCGGACGTGCGCGACACGCTCACCACGCTGCGCGCCCAGGGGCTCAAGCTGGGAGTGGTGAGCAACTGGGACCACCGGCTCCCGGAGCTACTCGAGAGCCTGGGGCTCGCCCGCCTGTTCGATGCCCTGGTCTACTCCTCGGAGGTCGGAGTGGAGAAGCCGGACCCGCGGATCTTCGAGTCGGCGCTGCGGCGCCTGGGTATCGAGGGGGCGGGCGCGGCTCTGCACGTGGGCGACGGCCGGCTGGAGGACGTGGAGGGGGCGCAGGCCGTGGGGATGCGGGCGCTCCATCTCGCCCGCGGACGCGGCGCGGGCGACTTGCGCGCCCTTGCTCCCCTGCCTGCCCTCGTGGCCGGAGGCGGAGTTGCAAGCCGGGCACGTGTGTTAGAATGAGGTAACAAATGAAGATCTCCACGAAGGGCGAATACGGAATCCGCGCGATGCTTTACATCGCCATGCAGAGCAGCCGCGGCTGCCCGGTGACCAGCCACGAGATCGCGCAGCGCCAGGGCATCCCCGAGCCCTACCTGCGCCAGATCCTGGCCGTGCTGTCGAAAGACCGGCTGATCGCCTCGAACCGCGGTCCCCAGGGCGGGCACATGCTCGGCCGGCCGGCCTCGGAGATCAACCTGCGCGACATCCTGGTCACGCTGGAGGGGCAGACGACCCCGATCGACCAGATCCTCGCGCTGCCGTGCACGATCGAGATCGGCACCGAGCACTGCGTCATCCGCGAGTGCTTCCTGGAGGTCAAGAGCGCGGTCGAGAACCTGCTCGCCGCCATGACGCTCGCCCAGATGGTGAGCCGCCAGCAGGAGATCCTGACGCGGCGGATCTCGGTGCCGCTCGACCTGCCGTGCAATCTGCCGCCCAGGCCCGCGGCGCTCCCGCTCCTGCCCATCCTTCCCGACTGATCCGCCGTCTTGCGGTATGATGCCCGGCTCCGGCCCTTCGGAGGCGACAGGTATCGATATGGCACGCAAACAGACGGATGACAATCCCCAGCTTTTCCGGATGCGCCACTCGGCGGCGCACCTGATGGCCGCTGCGATTCAGCAGCTCTGGCCCGAGACGAAGTTCGGCGTCGGGCCGCCGACGCGCAACGGCTTCTATTACGACATCGACCTGCCGCAGTCCCTGAGCGCCGAGGACTTCCCCCGCATCGAGGAGAAGATGCGCGAGCTGCGCAAGGCGAGGCTCCCCTACGTGCGGCGGGAGATCGGCATCGAGGAGGCGATCTCCTACATGAGCGAGGCGGGCCAGCCGTTCAAGGTCGAGCTCTTGGGCCTGCTCAAGGAGAAAGGCACGACCGCCGTCGCCAAGGAGACGGGCGACGAGTCGCTGGTGGGGTCCACAGATGGTCAGGGGGTCGACCAGGTCAGCTTCTACGAGACCGGCTCGTTCGTCGATCTCTGCCGCGGTCCGCACGTGGAGCATTCAGGCGAGATCGGCGCGTTCAAGCTGCTCAACGTGGCCGGCGCCTACTGGCGCGGCAACGAGAAGAACCCGCAGCTCCAGAGGATCTACGGCCTCGCCTACCCGAACGACCAGGAGTTGAAGGCCGAGGTCCAGCGGCTGGAGGAGGTCAAGCGCCGCGACCATCGCCGCCTGGGCAAGGAGCTGGAGATCTTCACTTTCGCGGACGACGTCGGTGCCGGGCTGCCGCTCTGGCTGCCGAACGGCGCCGTGCTGCGCAAGGAGCTGGAGAAGCTGGCCACCGAGGAGGAGCGCCGCGACGGCTACCAGGGCGTGATCACGCCGGTCCTCGCCAAGGAGGACCTCTATTACCGGTCGGGCCACCTGCCGTATTACAAGGACGACATGTACGCGCCCATCGACATCGAGGGGCAGAAGTTCTACCTGCGGCCGATGAACTGCCCGCATCACCATCTCGTGTTCTCGTCCACGAACCGGTCGTACCGGGAGCTGCCGCTGCGGCTCGCGGAGTACGGCATGTGCCATCGCTACGAGGCGAGCGGCGTGCTCACCGGGCTGATGCGGGTGCGCGGCTTCGCCCAGAACGACGCGCACATCTACTGCACGTACGGCCAGGCGAAAGAGGAGTTCAAGCGCGTGATGAGCCTGCACGCGCGCTACTACGACCTGCTCCAGATCCAGGACTACTTCATGCGCTTCTCGATGCCGGACCTGGACAAGCTCGACAAGTACGTCAACGAGCCGGAGCAGTGGCTGGCGGCCATGAAGATCGTCCGCGAGGCCATGGAGGAGTCGGGGCTGCCCTTCGAGGAGAGCCCGGGCGACGCCGCCTTCTACGGTCCCAAGATCGACTTCATCATCGAGAGCGTGGTGGGCAACGAGTACGCGATCTCGACGAACCAGCTCGACTTCCTGGCGACCGAGCGCTTCGACCTGCGCTACATCGGGGAGGACGGCGCCGAGCACCCCGTCTACGTGATCCACCGGGCGCCGCTCGGCTCGCACGAGCGCTTCGTGGCGTTCCTGCTGGAGCACTACGCCGGAGCCTTCCCGACCTGGCTCGCGCCGGTCCAGGCCATGATCGTGCCGATCTCGGACCGCCACGTGGAGTACGCCATGGAGGTCCGGGACAAGATCTTCGGCGCCGACGTCCCGACCGCGACCGGCGGCGCGCGGGTGGAGGTCGACCTCTCCTCGGAGCGGATGCAGAAGAAGATCCGCAACGCCCAGGTGAAGAAGATCCCCTACATGCTCGTGATCGGCGATGCGGAGCGCGACGTCGGCGAGGTCGCCGTCCGCCACCGCTCGGGGACCGACCTGGGCAAGATGACGGTCGAGGCGTTCCTCGAGCGGCTGAGGCAGGAGGTCCGGAACCGGAAAGACAGCTTGTGACACTTGTCACAAGCGGGATGGTTTTGTGCTACACTGCGCCCGCCGAGGAGAGGTCCCGTGATGCCTGAGGACCGGAGGAAGGCCGACACCGAGTGGATGAAGCTCTCCGGGTTGGGGATCGAGCTTGCGGCCGCGGTCGGCGGGCTCACCCTGGCGGGCTGGTGGTGGGACCGCCATTTTGGCACGGAACCCTGGGGGTTCTGGATCGGGCTCTCGATCGGCATGGTGGGCGGCATGTACAACCTGATCCGTCAGGGGCTGGCAGCCGGGCGGAACGCAACTACGAAGCGAAACACGAAGCGCGACGATCAGCCATGACCGATGCCCGACCGCCGGCCGCAGAGTACCTGCGGCTCCTGGCGTGGGTGGCGGGGACGGCGGTCCTGATCGCGCTGGTCGGCGCGCTGCCGACCCGGCGGCTGGGTGGCGAAGATGCCATCCCCGCCATGATCGCGGGGTGCGTGATCGGGGTCCTCGCCTCGGCGGCGGGGGGCATCCCGGTCGCACTTGGACGCAAGGCGACGGACCCGGCCGGAAGGCTCAACGCCATGCTGTTCTCGATGTTGCTGCGCCTGGCCGTCGTAGTCGGCCTCGGCGCTGCGGCCCTGGCGGGCGGATTCGAGCGTAAGCCGCTGCTGCTCTGGATCGGGATCAGCTACCTGGCGCTGCTCGCGGTTGACGTGCGCTACGCGGTGAAAGGCTTCTAGAGATTGAAAGGGATCTGGAGACGACGATGACTTTCCTTCTGATGTTTGTTTCCGGCCCGCTGGAGCACGTGGTCCAGCATCCGATCATCCAGCGTCCGGCCGACTTCGGGCAGGTACACCCTCTGCTGCGGTTCCTGACTCCCGAGGGCAAGATCTCGCTGCTCACCAACCAGACCACTACCCTGATCGTCGCGGGCCTGCTTCTGATGCTGTTCGTGCCGGCGCTGGTGCGCCGCCGCCGCGGCACCGACGAGGTCGGCCGCCTGGTCCCGACCGGATCGGCCAATGCCATCGAGGCCATCTGCGAGTTCATCCGCAAGGACGTGGCGCAGCCGAACCTCCTGGGTTACACGGACCGCTTCATCAAGTACGTCTGGAGCGTGTTCTTCTTCATCCTCCTCAACAACCTGCTGGGGCTGCTCCCGGTCGCCGCGATCTCGCCGCTGTTCGGCGCGCACGTCGGCGGCACGGCGACCGGCAACATCTTCGTGACGGCAACCCTGGCGCTGATGACCTTCTCGCTGATGGTGTTCAACGGCATCCGGCTGGGCGGCAAGCACTACTTCGCGCACTTCTGCCCCGGCCCCTGGTGGCTGGCCTGGGTGCTGGTGCCGGTGGAGCTCGCCGGCCTGATTGCGAAGATCTTCGCCCTGACCGTCCGTCTCTTCGCCAACATGCTGGCCGGCCACATCCTGCTCGCCGTGCTGCTCGGATTCATCCTGAGCGCCGGCGCGAGCTCTCCCGCCATGGGGTACGGCATCGCCATCCCGGCCGTGCTGGGCAGCGTCGCGATCACCATGCTGGAGATCTTCGTCGCCTTCCTGCAGGCGTTCATCTTCACCTTCCTGACCTGCCTGTTCATCGGCCAGTCGATCGTCTTCCATCACGGCGACGAGCATGGGCATGCGGAGGCGGCGCACTGATTTGAAACTGATCGCCATGCCCGGACATGCGCGGGGCACTCGGGCCGTGAGGCGTGACTGCGATGGCGATTCGAAGAGGGCGGCCGGCCCCGCACGGCTGCCGAGACACGAAAGAAAGGAACTGTTTCTCATGAGCAAGAGGGCTTCCAAGATTTCCCTGATGATGATCCTGCTCGGCTTCGTGCTGATGTTCGCCTCCGTGGCTCCGGCCCAGGCGCAGGAGCCGATCGCCGCGGGCGCGGCCGACGACGGCCGGTTCCTGAGCGAGGACGGCGCCGGCCGTCTGGGTGGCGCGATCGGCGCCGGCCTGGTGATCATGGGCGGCGCCGCGGGCATCGGCCGCATTGGCGGCAGCGCCGTCGAATCGATGGCGCGCCAGCCGGAGGTCGCCGGCTCGATCAACACCGCGATGATCATCACCGCGGCGCTGATCGAGGGCGCCACGCTGTTCGCCGTCATCGTCTGCCTGCTGGCGTTGGGCTAAACGACAATCGTTTCTCCCCCTCCCCAATCCAGGGGAGGGGGGATTTCGACGAGTATCCGCAGATGATTCAGAGAGCTTTGACGATCCTGATCTCCCTGGCCTTCGCGGTCCCCGCCCTGGCGGCGGAGGCCGAGCACGGCGGGGGAGAGAGCAACATTTTTGCCGGCGACGTCGGCAACGCCATCTGGACGCTGGTCATTTTTCTCCTGGTGCTCTTCGTCCTCGGCAAGTACGCCTGGGGCCCGATCCTCGGGGCGCTGCAGGGACGGGA
>DASUNJ010000786.1:0-15295 GCA_036277235.1 Thermoanaerobaculia bacterium
AGAGGATCTTGCCGCCCTCGGCCTTCACCCTCTCCAACGCCTTCATCATGTTGTCCACCGCGGACTGGTCGATCAGCGGGCCCATGAGCGTGCCCTCTTCCAGGGGATCGCCCACGGGGATCGAACGGTAGGCGCTGGCGAGCTTGCGCTTCATCTCGGCCGCGATCCCGCGCTGGAGGAAGAGACGGCGGGTCGTGGTGCAGCGCTGGCCCGCGGTGCCCACGGCGGCGAAGAGGACGGCCCGGAGGGCCAGATCGAGGTCGGCGTCGTCCATGACCACGATGCCGTTGTTGCCGCCGAGCTCCAGGAGGGCGCGGCCCAGGCGGTCGGCGATGACCTTGCCGACTTCCTTGCCCATGCGGGTGGAGCCGGTGGCGGAGATCAGGGGGACGCGGCGGTCGGCGACCAGCCGCTCGCCCACGCCGTTGCGGCCGCCGAGGATCATGTTGAAGATCGGCGGTGCGTCGTTGGCCTCCAGGACCCGCTGGGCGATGCGCGTGGTGGCGATGGCGGTCAGCGGCGTCTGGTGCGAGGGCTTCCAGATCATGGAGTCGCCGCAGACCGCGGCCACCATGGCGTTCCAGGCCCAGACGGCCACGGGGAAGTTGAAGGCGGTGACGATGCCCACCACCCCGAGCGGGTGCCACTGCTCGTACATCCGGTGATTCGGCCGCTCGGAGTGCATGGAGAGGCCGTAGAGCTGGCGCGACATGCCCACGGCGAGGTCGGCCATGTCGATCATCTCCTGGACTTCGCCGCGCCCTTCGGAGAGGACCTTGCCGGCTTCCAGGCTGACGAGCAGGCCCAGCTCATCCTTGTGCCGGCGCAGCTCGTCGCCGAGCTGGCGGACGATCTCGCCCCGCTTGGGCGCCGTCCAGGTCTGCCACTCGCGGAAGGCTTCCACGGAGACGGCGGCAACTTTTTCGTAGTCGTCGGCGGTGCCGAAGCGGACGGCGGCGATCGGCTCGCCCGTGGCGGGGTTCAGGGATTCGACGCGCTCGCCCGAGGTCCGGAGCCACTCGCCGGCAAAAGCGCCTTGGTTCTCTTCCTCGATGCCGAGGGAGTCGAGGATCTTTGAAATTCGGGTATCGGTCTCAACAGTCATTGGATTTCTCCTGGGAGCGCAGTGGGGGACTACCTGCGGATGGACAAGGATATCAAACCGTACAATGCCTATGATGCCTGGGCTCATTCCGCCGCTTCTGCTCCTCCTCTTCGGGGCCTGGTGCGGCACTTTCGCCGGGAGCGCCTCGGCCGCGGGGAGCACGGTCGGAGCGGCTGTCCTTCTCGGGGTGGCCGTCCTGTCGCCTTGGCAGGACCCCCTGCGGCTGGGTCGGTTCGGCAGGCTCCTACCCCTGGCGCTTTGGATCGTGGCTGCGCTCAGTGCCTGGAGGTCGCCGGTGCCGCGGGCGTCCTGGATGGCTCTGCTCCTCCTGCCCGCTTTCTTCCTGCTGCCGGGCGCCATGGCCCGCTGCTGGAACCGGCTCAGCTCGCGGGGGATTACGGTACTGGTGATCGGCGTCTCGCTGTGGGCCTTGATCGACTACGCCGTCCGGGACCTCCCCCGTGTGGCCATGCCCCTGGGCCAGCACAACCTGCTCGCCTCGTGGCTTGTGATCCTCCTTCCCCTATCTCTGTTGACGGCCCGGGAGCCGGGGATCTGGCGATGGGTGGGGCTGGCCGGGGGCATCCTGCCGGCGGTGACGATCCTGGCGACGTTGTCGCTCGCGGGCAATCTGGCGCTGGCCGCCGAGGCCTTGATCGCCCTCGTCTGGATTCTCCGGAGGCGGCGCTCGTGGGCCTGGGGGCTGATCCCTCTCGTGCTGGTGGCGGGACTGGGGCTCTACTCCCAGCGGGCGAGAATCGCGAGCATCGTCGCCGGACAGGATCTTTCCGTGCGCGGCCGGGTGGTCTATTACGAAGGGGCTTTGGAGGGGTTCCGGGCTCGTCCCGTCCTCGGCTGGGGTCCGGGCTCCGCGGCTTGGACGGCTGCGGCCTTTTTCGATCCCGTCCCCGGCGTGAGCCCGGTGGGAGAGTCGGTGGGCGAGTTCCACTCTCTCCCGCTGCACCTTGCCTATGAGATGGGGGCGGCCGGGTTGTTCGTGGCGCTCGCTCTGGGCGTGGCCTTCTTCGCGAGGCGGATCTCCGAGATGGGGAAGATGGGGGAGGACACCACTTTGCGGTTCGCCGGCCTGGTGGGGCTCTGCGGCGCGGCCGTAGCTTCGCTGGGGAGCGCGGCTCTGGCGGTGACGGCCCTGCCGGTCGCCGTGGCAGTGGTCATGGGGGCCGCCCTGGGAGAGACGGCAGCGCCGGTTCGCAGGGGGCCGGTCCTCCTCTATGTGCTGGCCGTGGCCGCGGGCCTGGTTCCTCTGCAAGCAGCCCGCTGGGCTTACGAGCGGCAGGAGCTGGCCGCGGCCATCCGGCTGGACCCTGGATTTCCGCTCTACCGGATGAGGCAGGCGCTGCTCCGGAGAGATGCGGAGCTGGCCCTGGGCGCGGCGCGGGATGCCCCGGGAGTCGGCACCCTCTGGACCGTGGCCGGCATCCTGGGAGGAGATCGAACAGCGCTGGAGAAAGCCTGTGAGCTCGATCCCTTCAACCCGTTCCCGCCGTTCTACCTGATGACCCTCGACCCCGAAACGGTGGGGGCGTCCCGCCGCGGTGCCCACGCTCTCCTCGCCGAGCCCCGCCTGGCCGCGGCCACGTTCTGGGAGGCGCACCCCGATCTGCTGGACCGCACCGACAACGTCCTGCGGAGATGGCCGGAGGTCGACCCGGGCTGGAAGGAGGAGCTGGTCCGCAGGTTCCCGTCGCCTTCCGAGCGCCGCGGACCGACGGCGCGGCTGGGCTTGGAGATCGACACCGATCCTCCACGGGCGCTCTCCCTCCACACCTTCCGCCGCCGCCCCTTCCCGGTGGAGTGGCCGCTCGTCCAGGTGCGGCTGGCGCCCCTCCCGCGCCTCGATCTGCCTCCCGCGACCACTCTTCCCGGGCCGGCGTTCGACGTGATCTGTCCAGCAACGGAGCGATCATCCCATGGGCAGACCATGCGCACCCGCTGAGCATTTGGGAGAAAGCTTCGATCTCCACAGCGCCTGTGGAAAAGACTGTGGGAAACCCCCCGTTTCCCAGGCGAAACACGCGGAGAATCCGGCGTTTGGTCCACTTTGCCCAGAATTCTGTGCAAACCGGACAAGTGCTTTGTTTTGAGCAGGTTGAAAAAATTAGAGCGACAGCCGCAAGTGCCTGACGGCAAGCGCCGTGCCAACGGCGTGACCATTTTCCACAGAAAACGGTTCCGTCCGAAGACTGTCCGAAAACAAGGACAGAAACGGACAGAAACGCGCGCTTGAAAAGCCCTTCCGGAGGGGATATCGGGTAGAGATCAGCCGTAGATCGTCGAAACGAAGGGTCCGTCCATGAACCGTACAGGATCGATCTGGCTCTGGAAGTAGACCCCCTGCGGCCGGTCGTGGAGGAGAAGCCGCGCCGATTCGGCGAGCCCGGCGGAGGTCGTGGTCTGGATCGCCTTGAGGCTGTGGCCGCCGACCTTGCGAGGGCGGATGACCCGCGAGCTCTCCATCCGGTGCAGGGTGCCGCGCGGATCCCGTCCTTCGACCGCGGCGTAGATGATCACCAGGTCTTCTTCCACGAAGGGGACCACCTCGAGCATGCGCTGGAGGAGCTGCTGGGAGAGCTCTTCCTCGGGCACCCCCGCGCTCCGCATCTGCTCGAGGAGGCCGACGACCCATTCGTAATGGCCGGGGTAGCGGAAGGTCTTGTAGTCGAGGTTGCGCACCTTGCCCTCGAACCGGGCCGGCAGGTCCGCGGCCCCGCCGGAGGTCAGCGCCTCTTCATAGAGGTTGCCGTCGATGAGCACGGTCCGGCGGTCGGAGAGGGAGGGTCGGGTGGTCTTCCGGAAGTCGCGGACGACCACGGCGGGCTCGACGTATTCGGTGGCGACGCCCTTGGGGTTCCAGGTGAAGCCGTACTGGTGGGGCGGCCGGGTCGTCCGGGTGAGGGCGCCGACGCGCATCTCCAGGATGTCCACGCGATCGACGCCGTGCTCCTGGCAGAAGCGCTGGAAGAGTCCGTTGCCGAGCACGTTGATGTATCCCGGCGCGAGGCCGGTCTGGAGGAGGAAGCCCTGCTCGGCGCCGCGGGCGAGCTCGGTGATCTCGTTGGTCGCCCTCACGTATTCCGTGAGGTTGGCGTAGTGCAGGCGGTTGTCGCGGGCGAGCCGGGCCATGCGGGTCGCCTCTTCGCCGGGCAGGCAGTCGAGGAGGAGGTCCGCGCCGTCCAGGACCGTGTCGAAGCCGGCGTTGCTGCCTTCGAGGGGGAGGTGGAACGGCTCGACGGCGCCGGTGCGGGTGGAGTCGTGGCAGATCCACTCGGCGGCTTCGCGGGCCTTTTCGGCGTCGGCGTCGCCGAGGTAGAGGTCGACGTCGAAGTCGCCCAGCTCCCGCAGCATCAGCCCGGTGGCCTGGCCCATTCCGCCAGCTCCGGCGATCACGATTTTGTATCGTTCGGTCATAGGTTCAGAGGGTTTCAGAGTTTCCGCCCTTGAGGACGCGGGATCGTAGCACCGGCCCCCAGGGGGGTCAATCGGTCAACGGATCGGGTTGGGTGGACGGCGGCGGATCGGCTGCCCGGCCGTGGCGGTGCGGTTGCGCCCGGTCTCCTTGGCCACGTACATGGCCGTATCGGCCAGCCGCAGCAGGGCGCTCTTCATCTCTTCGAGGGTGAGGTCGTCCGCCAGGTGGCTCTTCATGGTGGCGACGCCGATGGAGCAGGTAAGCCCCTTGAGGTGGAGCGGGAAGGGCTGGATCTCGCCCGGCCCGTCGCAGAAGGTCTTGGCCACGATCTCGGCGCGGATGTCCTCGGCCACGTCGATCGCCTTTTCGACGTCGGCGCCGGGCAGGAGGAGGACGAACTCGTCGCCGCCGTAGCGGGCGGGGATGCCCTGGTGCCTGGCCACCCGCTGGCGCAGGAGGTGCCCGGTTTCGCGCAGCACCTGGCTGCCGGCGAGGTGGCCATGGGTGTCGTTGACCCGCTTGAAGAAGTCGAGGTCGAGGAAGAGCAGCGCCAGATCCATCTCCTCGGCCCTGCAGCTCCGGATGGTGTCCGACAGCGCGATGTGCAGGTAGCGGTCGTTGTAGAGCCCCGTCAGGTTGTCGCGCTTGGCGATCTCCTGGGCCTGCCGGCCGTCGAGCACGTTCTGGATGGAGATCGAGATGTAGCCGGCGAAAATTTCCAGGAGGTTGCGGTCTTCGTGGCTGTAGCCCGGGGCATTGCGCCGGTTGATCAGCTCCAGGACGCCGCAGATCTCCTGTTCGATGCGGATCGGGATGGCGATCAGCGAGTGGGTCTGGTAGCGGGTCTGCTCGTCCATCCGCCGGTAGAAGAAGCGGTCGGTCGGCGCATTCGGCGTGACGTAGGCCTCGCCGGTGAGGTAGACCCTGCCGGCGATCCCCTGGTCTGCCGGGATGGTCTGCCCAACCAGGGGGGAGGATTTGTCGCCGAAGGCGGCGATGAAGGTCAGCAGGTTCCGCCGGCGGTCCTCGTGCTTCTCGGACGGATTGTCGAGGAGGATCGAGCCGGCGGCAGAGGGCACGAAGCCGTTGGCCCGGCGCAGGACCTCGATGAGGTTGTCCGCGAGGCTGAGCTCGAGATGGGTCGGATTGGCCCGGCGCCGTTCGAGGAAGCGCTCGAGCTTGATGTGGTCGAGGCTATGGTAGTCGGCCGTCACCCGGAGCACCTCGTTGGTATCGTCCAACTTTTGCAGTGCATCGCTCATAGAAAAGGTGCCCGTTCCCGAGACCGACAGGAAGCTTGTCTGTGGTGGGCCGGCGTGGGAAAGATAACAGAACTGCTTGAATCGAGCTAGAGCCGGCGGAGGAGCTTGCGGCAGCGGTCGAGCACCTCGCCGACCATGGAGTCGCAAGTGGAGAGCTGGGGGGCGTAGCGCAGGTAGTGGAGGTCGTCGGCGAGGCGGACCAGCTCGCGGGCGGCGTCGGGGTCCGCGTTCCGCTCGATCAGGAGGTCGGCCCAGCGGGTGGAGGGGATTCCCGAGGGGATCTCCCAGCGCTCGGCCAGGAAATCGCGCCAGGCCTCTTCGATGCGAGCCGCCGCCTGCCGTGGCCGGCTTTCCTGCCCGGCTTCCTCGAGGCCGTGCTCCAGCCGGCGGCGCGCATCGCGGTCCGTCAGCTTGCCATGTTCCTGCGCGCCGTTTCGCCGCCGGGCGAGGAGGACCACCAGCGCCAGAACGCCGGGCACTGCCAGAATCCAGGGCAACCGGCCGCGCCAGCTGTCTCCGAGGCGGGGAGCTTCCGGAGCGGCCAGTTCGGACAGCCTTGGCCTTGCGGAGGGGGCGGAGGGAGCGGGCAGGGCCGTGAGCCGGATCGGCTCCACCTTCGCCATCTCGTACTTCTTCGCGGCGGGGTCGAAGTAGGGGATCCCAGGCACCTCCACCCTGTAGGTCCCGGCCCGCTCGGGGACCACGGGGTAGCTCCAGGTGCGGCTCCCGCGGATCTTCGTGCCGGAGATCTTGTCTTCCCCCTCCTGCTGCGGCGGGAGGACCTTGAGCCCCTCGACCTTTGGCATCGGAGGCTCGGGCAGCCCCTGGAGGTTGCCCTCGCCGGAGAGGGTCACCGTCACGGTCGCGGCCTCTCCCAGGCGCAGCTCGCGCGGCTCCACGGTTGCCGTCAGGGACATCTGGCCGACCGCGCCGGTGAAGCCCGGCGGGGAGGGCGGCAGAGGCTGAACGTCGAGGGGCATGGCCGCGGTGCGGAGGTGGAGCTGCTCCGGCCGGGAGATCGGTGGACCGAAGAAGCCGCGCTCGACCGTGCGCACCAGGAGGTCCATTTCGGTCGGCTGGACGGTGTGGTGACCGGGCCGGAGCGGGAAGAGCGCCTTCTGCAGCAGCACGACCCGGCCGTAGCGCTTGCCTTCGACCTCGACCATGTCCGTGGGGAGCTTCGTGGGCTGCGGGATGTCGAGCACCCAGAATCCCTGGAAGTCCGGGACCGCGGTCGGGGAGGCCGCGCTGACGTCCGAGAGCGTGTAGAGATAGACCGTGTAGAGCACCTGCTGTCCCACGACCGGCTTCAGGGGGCGGACCTCGGCGCGCAGGAAGACGTTGGGCCGCCGCCAGGTCCGGTCGCGCCAGGCGGGCTCCCAGCGGCGGAAGAAGCGGTCGAGCGGGTCATCCTCGTCGCGGCCGGCCTCGCCCGAAGCGGAGAGGCCGGTGGGCTCTTCCTGGACCAGGACCTCGCGGCTGCCCAGGGAGACGACCTCGCCGCCGACCCGGATGCGCAGGCCCTGGATCCGTGCCCGCCCGGTCGAGATGGCGCGCAGCTTCCAGGAAAGCTTGATCGAGCGTGTAACCCGGCCAATCCCGAGGAGGATCTCCTCGTGCTGATACGGACGGCCGACGATCTCCAGGTTGTCCAGCTCGAAGCCGGGCTTGAAGGGCAGGCTGCGGAGGCCGACCCCCTGGACCTCGATCGAGAGCGTGGCGGTTTCGTCGATGCCGATGCGCTCGGGCTCCAGGGTGGCGCGGACGCGGATCTCTCCGGCGGAGGCGGGGGCGGAAAGGACGAAAAGGACACCAAGGACATAAAGGACACCAAGGACAGGGAGGGGGACCCCCTCTCCCGCGAAGCGGGGGAGGGCAGGGGAGGGGGCTCTCAGCTTGCTCCTCACCAGTCTTTCCCCTTCAAAGCCTTCTGCTTCGAGCGCTTGGCCGCATTGTCCCGGCGCTGGCGGCGCTCCAGGTCTTCCACGGCGGAGAGCAGGTTCGCGGCCTCGCGGGAGCTCATCTCGGGCTGGTTCTGGAAGCTCGGGAGCCTGCCCCCTCCCTGCTGGGACGGCTGATCCCGCTGGCCCTGTTTGCCCTGGGACTGCTGCTGCCCCTGCTTGCCGCGGCCGGGATCCTGCGGCGCTCGGCTCTGGTCCTCGGACGGGCTTCCTTCGCCGGGCTTCCTGGACTGCTCCCGCTCTCCGGGCCGGTCGCCGCGGGAGCCCTGCCGGCCTCCCTGCATGCGGAGCCGCTGCTGCTCGCGCTCGCGCAGGGCGATCTCCAGGTTGTGCTTGGCTTGGGCGTCGGCCGGGTTGCGGAGCAGGGCCTGCTTGTAGGCCTCCACGGCCGCGGCCGGATCGGCGGCGGCGAGGCGCGCGTTGCCGAGGTTGTACCAGGCCGAGGTCGCAAGCCCCGGCGGAGCCGCTTGCGCTGCTTTCTCCAGGAGCTTGGATGCCTTGCGGGCACGGCCGGCGGCGAGATTCGCCGTACCGGCGTTGTAGCCGGTGAGCGGATCCTCGGGCGCGAGCCGGTGCGCCGTTTCCGAGGTCGCCACGGCCCGGCCGCCGTTCCCCTCGCGGTACGCTGCAATGGTCTGCTCGGTCCGCTCGCGGGGGTTGTAGAGCCAGCGCTCGGCCCAGGCGGGGAGGTGGGGCCTCCAGCCGAAGGGCAGCGCGGCGAGCAGGACGAGGGGGGCGAGCCTCATGAAGCAATCTCCCGGGCCCGGGGCCGGGCCGGCGCGAACGGTCCCACCGTGAGATAGAGGGCCAGGGCGAGGGCGGCCAGGGCGAGCGGCCACTGAAAGCGTTCCTCCAGGGTGCTCAGGGTCTGGCTCTCCAGCGTCCTCTTCTCCATGCGGTCGATGTCCCGGAGGATCGGCGCGGGATCGGTGGCGGCGCTGGTGACCCGCAGATACGTACCGTCCGTGCCGCGGGCAAGGCTCTCCAGCACCTCCTCGTGAAGCCGGCTGGTCACCATGTTCCCCTCGGCGTCCTGCTTGAAACCGAGCGTGCCCGGGATCTGGATGCGGCCGCCTTCCAGGGTTCCGACGCCCAGCGAGTGGACCACCACTCCGCTCTCCTTGAGCTGGGCGATGCGGTCCTCGACACCGCCTCCATGATCCTCGCCGTCCGAGACCACGACCAGGACCCGGTGCTTCTCGTCCCCTTCGCCGAACAGGCGGAGCGCGGTCTCCAGGCCCGGGGCGAGCTCGGTGCCCGGGGTGGGGAGGGAGCCGGGCTCGACCGTGTCGAGGAGCAGGTCGAGGACTCCGCCGTCCAGGGTGAGGGGCGCCAGGACGACGCCGGTCCCCTCGGCCTGGACGAGGCCAACCCGGTTGCCGGGAAGCTCGCGGACCATCCGGCGGATCAGCGTCTTGGCCACGAACAGGCGGGACGGCTGGACGTCGCGGACCGCCATGGAGAGCGACGAGTCCACCAGGAAGACCACGTCGACGCCCTTGCGCTCCACCGTCTGCTCGCCGCTCCCCCATCGCGGCCGGGCGAGCGCGAGCGCGGCTCCTGCCACGGCGAGGGTGAGGAACGCCACCGAGAGGGCGATGCGGCGGGGCGCGTACGAGGGGAGCAGCCGGTCCCAGAGTCCGCGGGAGGCCCAGGCCGCGCCGGATTCGAGCCGCCGTCGCCAAACCACAGCCGCCAGCAGCGCCACGACCGGGGCGATGAGTAAGAGCCAGAGGAGGTTGGGCTGCGCGAAGCTCACGGCTTGGACCTCATGGTTCGGCTGTCACCCGGATGCCGGCCGCGGCCAGCGGGAGGAGTAGAAGGCCGAGGCCCGCCCAGGCCAGGGGCGGGAACGCCTCGCGGTATCTGACGTAACGCTGCACCCTGAGCGGCGTCTTCTCCAGGCGGTCGATCTCCGTGAAGACCTCCCGCAGGGCCCGGGGGTCCGTGGCGCGGAAGAACTGGCCGCCGGTGCGCTTGCCGATCTCCTGCAGGAGCCGCTCGTCCATGGGTACCCGCATCATCACGCGGTGGGTTTCCATCTCGCCGGTCAGGGAATTGCGGTATGTCTGCGGCACCGGCACCACGCTCCGGTTGCTGCCCACGCCGATCGTGTACACCTTGATCCCGAGCCCGGCGCAGGCCGCGGCGGCCGAGAGCGGATCGATCTCGCCCGCGTTGTTGACGCCGTCGGTGATCAGCAGGGCGATCCGGGTCTTGGCCGGGCTGGACTTGAGACGCGCGGCGCCGCTCGCCAGGGCCACGCCGATGGCCGTGCCGGCCGGCAGGGTTTCGAGCTCGACTGCGTCGATGAGCGTTGCGAGCATGGTCCGGTCGGTGGTGAGGGGCGCCCGCGTCATGGCCGAGCCGGAGAAGACCACGAGCCCGATGCGGTCGCCCGTGCGGCCCGCCACGAAGTCCCGGACCACCTGCTTCGCGACGGTCAGCCGGTCGCGGGGCTGGAAGTCCTCGGCGCCCATGCTGCCCGAGACGTCGAGGATGATCTGGATGTCGATCCCCTCGGTCAGGCTCTCCTCCCAGGCATAGCCGAGCTGCGGGCGGGAGAGCGCGCCGATCAGGCAGGCCAGGGCCAGCAGCCGGGCGTAGAACGGCAGGTGGAGACGCCACCGGCCGCGGGCTCCGGCGGGGAGCTTGCTGTAGGTCAGGGCGCCCGGGTCGTGCCGGCGGTGGTGCCACCAGGCGAGCAGCGGGAGCGCCGCCAGCAGCAGGAGCCAGACCGGGCTCGCCACGTGGGGGAAGGTGGCCGTGATCATCCCGCTCGCTCCAACTGTAGCGGCGGGGTCACAGCCCGCAAGCGCTCTTCAACTTCGCCCGCGATGCGCCGCGCGGTATCGATCCTCTGCCGGGAGAGGTCCTCGTCCACCTCCAGGCGCGCGAACTTCACGAGGTCGCAGGCGCGCAGCAGCTCGACCGCCTGGCGCACCATCGGCGCGGGGAGTCGCCCGCTCAGGAGGCTGCGGTGGATCTCGCTCGTCGTGCGCTCCTCGGCGGGAAAGTCGAGCGTCCGGGCCAGGTAGCGCCGGAAGGCGAGGCTGAGCGACGTGTGCAGCCGGACCGCCGAGCGCTCGTCGGACAGGCGGTCCAGGATCGTGGTCAGCTCCTCGAAGGGAGCCAACTCGGGCCGGGCAGCCGCAGGCTCTTCCTGGTTCCGCCGTTGGCGGAGCAAGAGCAACCCCAGGATCGCGCAGGCGAGAGACATCGCGCCCAGGGTCCACCAGAAGGCATCGCCGATCGGGAGCGGGACCGGCGGCCTCTCCGGCTTGGGCTGGGGGTTCTTCTCTCCCTTGGGGAGGACCGAGCGCAAGTCGAGGGAGAGCCCGGCGGGGGTCGAGACCTGGACGGTCCGGTCCCGGAGAGGTACCGCGATCTGGACGGGCGGCAACGGAACCTGCCCGGTGCGGAACGCCGCCAGGACCAGCCCCTGCCGCCAGGTGGTCTCCGACACTTTTTCGGGTTTGCCGGCTTCGACGACCTCGGCCTCGCCCCAGGTCGCTTTCCAGGTGAGGAAGCGCGGCTCGGCGGCCAGGGCTCCAGGCTCCACTTGCAGGGTGATCGTGGCCGCGATCCGGTCGCCCACGGTCGGCTGGTTGGGCGAGAGGGTCACCTGCACCGTCTGGGCGGAGGCGGAGGTGGCGAGGAGGAAGAGAGGAAGGAGGAATCTCACCGGCGCATCCTCCTGCGCCGCTGCTCGAAGAAGGCTACGAGCGTCTGGAGATAGGGCCGGTCCGTGCGCAGCTCCAGGTGATCGACCCCGAGCCGCTTGGTCAACCGGGAGAGCTCCCCCCGCTCTTTTTGCCGGCGCTCGGCGTGCTTGCGGGCCAGGCGCTTGCCGTCCACCACGCCGACCTCGCCGGTCTCGGCATCGCGGATCACCACGGGCCCCACGTTCGGGATCTCCACGTCCCGCGGGTCCACGATCTCCATGACGATCAGGTCGTGGCGGGCCGCGGCGGACTTGAGCGCCCTGGTGCAGGGGGTGTCCACGAAATCCGAGATGACGAAGAGGACGGAGCGCCGCTTGAGGGTGGAGAGCACGGCCTGCAACCCGCTCTCCAGGTCGGTCCCGCCGCGCGATGGGCGGTCGAGCACCTCGCGCACCAGGCGCAGCACGTGGGTGCGCCGGCGTTGGGGGGAGAGGAACAGCTCCAGCCGGTCGCTCACCAGGGCGGCGCCCACCCGGTCCTGGTTGCGCAGGGCCGCGAACGAGAGCAGGGCCGCGATCTCCGCCGCCAGCTCGCGCTTGAGGATCGCCCGCGATCCGTACGAGAGGCTGCCGGAGACGTCGATCACCAGAAAGATGGTGAGGTCGCGCTCCTCCACGTACTTCTTGACGAAGGGGGAGCCCATGCGGGCGGTGACGTTCCAGTCCAGGGTGCGGATGTCGTCGCCGGGCTGATAGGGGCGCACCTCGGCGAACTCCATGCCGAGCCCCTTGAAGACCGAGTGGTAGTCGCCCGCGACCCCCTGGTCCACCAGGCGGTTCGTGGCGATCTCGATGCGGCGGACCTTCTTGAGAAGCTCCGCCGGCAGGCGGGAGGTGCGGGACGGCGCCGATGTCGCCAATATCGCCGGCTTCGGCTTGCGCTTTGCGAAGAGACCGAACATCCGGCGGCCTCGCGGGTCTAGGGGACCCGGATGCGGTCGAGGAGCTTGCCCACGACGGCGTCGGAGGTGACCTCTTCGGCCTCGGCCTCGTAGGTCAGGATGATGCGATGGCGCAGGACGTCGGCGGCAAGCTCCTTGACGTCCTCGGGGATGACATAGCCGCGCCCGCGCACCAGGGCCATGGCCTTGGCGGCCCGGGCGAGGAACAGGGTGGCGCGGGGCGAGGCGCCGAAGGCGATCAGGTCCACGAGCTCGCGCAGGCCGGCCGCCCGCGGATCGCGGGTCGCCATGACCAGATCGAGGATGTACCCCTTCATCTTGGCGTCGAGATAGACCTGGTCCACCACGGCGCGCAGGGAGAGGAGATGCTCGCGGTCCACGACCGGTGCGGCTTTGAGCCCACGGTCCACGAGCATGCGGTCGAGGATCTCGCTCTCCTCGGACCGGCTCGGATAGTTGACCCTGAGCTTCATCATGAAGCGGTCGATCTGGGCCTCGGCAAGGGGGTAGGTGCCCTCCTGCTCGATGGGGTTCTGGGTGGCGAGCACCATGAACGGCTCGGGCAGCGGCCAGGTCCGGTCGCCGAGGGTGACTTGGCGCTCCTCCATGGACTCGAGCAGCGCCGACTGCACCTTGGCAGGGGCGCGGTTGATCTCGTCCGCGAGGAGCAGGTGGGTGAAGATCGGCCCCTTGCGGGGGAGGAAGTCGCCGCTGCGCTGGTCGTAGATCAGGGTGCCGACAAGGTCGGCGGGCAGCAGGTCCGGGGTGAACTGGATGCGCTGGGTGTCGACGTGGAGGGTCTGGGCCAGGGTCTTGACCGCCAGGGTCTTGGCCAGACCGGGGACCCCCTCGATCAGCACGTGGCCGCGCGCGAGCAGTCCGACCAGCAGCCGGTCGAGCAGATAGTCCTGCCCGACGATCACCTTGCGCAGCTCAGCCTCGATACGCTTGAGGGTGAGCGTCTCGCGCTCTACGTCCCGGTTCAGGGTTGAGACATCCAGTTCCATAGGCACTCCCGGAGACCGCTGGCTGCAAGGCAAGTGCCACGTAAGTTGTTGACGTTGCCCCCCTTGCGGCTTCGGGAAACGCGCCGTTTCCGGAGCATCGTGGGCGGACTTGGCGCCAAATTGGCACTTCGGGGTAGGGTCGGCTAGACTCAGCTCACTCATGAGGGTCTACCTGGACAATTGCTGCTTCAATCGTCCCTTCGACAGCCAGGCTCATGTACGTGTCCGACTCGAAACAGAGGCGAAGCTCCGCATTCAGGAGCGCATCGTCGCAGGCGAGATCGAGCTGGCTTGGTCCTACATGCTGGACCATGAGAGCTCGGCGAATCCTTTTGAGGAGAGGCGCGCCGCGGTCGGTTTGTGGAGACGGCACTCGGTGGTGGATGTCGAGGAGACCTCTGGGCTTCTCGAGAACGCGAAGGCCTTGTTCGCGCTGGGGATCCGGAGCAAGGATGCGCTCCATGTCGCCTGCGCGGTCGAAGCTGGTTGCGAGTTCTTCATCACGACCGACGACATGCTGCTCAAGAAGCTTTCAAGGTACACTCGAATCGTGGCGGTCGATCCCACCACCTTCGTGAGGAGCACCGAGCCATGATCACTGACGAAGAGCTCAAGGTCCAAGGCGTACGCGCGCTGATCGCGGCGCTGGGAGACGTCCAGGCGGAGAGGTTCGTGAGCCTCCTGACAAAGGCGCCGTTCGACTACACCAAATGGCAGGCCAACCTCTGGCCGGACGTAGGAGTCGAAGAGTTGAGCCGTGACGCGATGTGGATGCGTCGCAAATGAACTCGCCATAGGCGACCTCTCCTCTCCGTGCGCGGTCCCTCCCTCAAGAAATCTCTAGGCCAACACCACCTCACCGACGGGGCGCTCTGCCGGCCCCTGATCCACTTTCTGGAGCCCGCGGGTCAGAGGGTCCTGGAGATCGGTCCGGGAGGCGGGGTGCTCACCGCGGAGCTGTTGGCCGCGGGAGCGCAGGTGTTCGGATGGGAGCTGGACCTCGAATGGGCCGCGGTCCTTCGCCGCCGGTTGCCGGATCTGCGGCTGGTCGTGGAGGACGCCTTGGAGATCGATTGGGGACGGCTGCCCGCGCCGACCCTGGCCGCCGGGAACCTGCCTTACAACGTGGCGACCGTCATCATCGAGCGGATGCTCCCGCACCACGACCGTGTCCCCAAGGCTGCCTTCCTGGTCCAGAAGGAAGTGGCCGACCGCCTGGTCGCGCGCCCGGGGGACGAGGCCTACGGTTCCTTGAGTCTGCTGGTCGCCGCGTATGCCCGTGCCCGTCTTCTGGGCCGGGTCCGCCGGGGAAGCTTCCGCCCGCCGCCCAAGGTGGAGGGGGGCTTCGTGGGTTTCGAGCTGCAGCCTCCGCCGCTGCCGCCCGAGCAGATGCCAGAGCTCATCGCGCTGGTCCGCCTGGCTTTCAATCAACGCCGCAAGACTCTCCGCAACGCCCTCGCCGCGGGCTGGGGGAGGGAGCGGGCGGAGGCGGTGCTGTCCGCGGTGGGGCTGCCGGAGAAGGTACGAGGGGAGGAGCTGGGGCTGGCGGAATTCCTGGAGATACAGCGGGCTATGCTATACTTCATGCGTACTTGCCCAGGGATTGTTCATCCTCTACCTGAGCCCGAGCGGAGCGCGAGAGCGAAGAGAAGGAGCGGAAGAAAAGCCCATGTCCCTGGCCGTGATCAAGGCGACCAAGGGTCGCGAGCGGCCGACGATCTCCCCGGAGAAGGGGAATGAGCTCGTCGGGCTGCTGCTCCTCGCTCTCGGCGTCTTTCTCGCCTTCAGCCTGGCGACCTACGACCCCGGCGATCCCAGCGTCTTCCACCGGGTGGCCGAGGAGAACGCCAACGCGCGCAACTGGGTCGGTCCCTTCGGCGCCCATGCCGCGGCCGTGGCCTTCT
>DASUNJ010000787.1:0-12313 GCA_036277235.1 Thermoanaerobaculia bacterium
AGCCCGACCCGCGCACCATCCCGGGCGGCGAGCTCGCGGCCGCGGCCTTGAAGACCATGGAGGACCACCGCATCACCTCCCTCTTCGTCTGCGACGCGGAGAGGCGGCTCGAAGGCATCGTGCACCTGCACGACCTCTGGGGCCTGGAGCTGTTCTGAGCCTCTCCGAAGAAATCCTGACTGAGCGGGCCCGCGGCTTGGAGTGGCTGCTCCTGGACGTGGACGGCGTGCTCACCGACGGCCGGCTGGTCTACAGCCCCGATGGCGAGCAGGAGAAGGTCTTCCACGTGCGCGACGGGCTGGGGCTGCGCCTGGTCCAGCGCGACGGGCTCAAGGTCGGGATCATCTCCGGCCGCGAGAGCGAGGCGCTGCGGATCCGGGCGGACGACCTGGGCGTCGACTGGCTGATGATGGAACGGTCGGACAAGGGTCCCGCCTTCGCCGAGTTTCTTTCCGCCCAGGGCGTGTCCCCGGAGAAGGTCGCCTTCATGGGGGACGACCTGGTGGACCTCCCGATCCTGCTCCGCTGCGGGCTGGCCTTTGCGCCAGCCGATGCGGTGGAAGAGGTCCGGGAGCGGGCGCACCGGGTGCTGAGCGGGCGGGGCGGCCGGGGAGTGGTGAGGGAGCTTTGCGAGCTGCTGCTGCGGGCGCGGGGGAGTTGGGAGAAGCTGATCGCCCCCTACTACGTGGTGGGAGAGCCGGACTGAGCACGTCTCTCACTCCGGTCCCTTCCAAGCACCGAGTCCGCCGCCGGACGAGCCGGTTCCGGGCTGCTCTATTCCCCTTTCTGGTCCGTCTGCTCTCCCGAATGCTGGGGAGCGTTCCACGCTCGACCGCCCTCCGCTTCGGCAGGACCGTCGGCCGCCTGGCCTGGTCTCTCGGCAGTCGGGACCGCCGTCGCGCCCTCGATCATCTGGCCCTCGCCTTTCCAGAGCTGCCCGAGGAGGAACGCCGCCGGATCGCCCGGTTGGCCTTCCTCTCCCAGGGGATGAACGCGGCCGAGCTGCTCCACCTGCTGCGGCGGGATGCGAGGGAGATCCTCCCGCACATGGAGGTCCAGGGCTGGGAGAATGTCGAGGCGGCGCGGGCCGCGGGCCGGCCGGTCCTGATCCTGACCGGCCATTGCGGCAACTGGGAGCTGCTCTCGGTCGTGATGAACGAGCGGGGCCTGCCGCCCGCGGGCATCGCGAGGCCGCTGGACGATCCGCGCCTTCAGGAGATGCTGGTGAGCATCCGCAGCCACCTGGGAGCTACGACGATCGCGAGAGGCACGCGGGGCGCGGCGCGGCAGATCCTCGGCATGCTGCGCACCGGCGGAGCGATAGTCATGCTGATCGACCAGGACACGAAGGTGGACGGCGTCTGGGTACCCTTCTTCGGCCGTCCCGCCTTCACACCGGTGGGCGCCGCCGAGCTGGCGCTGAAACAGGACATGCGGGTGGTCCCCACCTTCATGGAGCGGCGTCCGGACGGCGGGCACATCCTGCGCTTCCTCCCTATTCTGGAGTTGCCCGACGATCCTCGGGAGGCGACTGCCCGCATGACCGCCGCGATCGAGGAGCAGATCCGCCGGCGGCCGGAGCAGTGGGTCTGGTGGCACAAGCGGTGGCGGCGCCAGCCGCCAGTGGTGGTGGGTTAGATCTAGCTGCCCCACTCTCGACAGTCTGATACCCTATTGCGTCGATCTAGAACTCAGGAACTTATGAACCGAGGCTTTCTGTATCAGAAACTCCGAGAGGACGCGTCCGAGCTCGCGGACAACCTCGATCGCATTTGGGAGGAGGCCCTCGCCATCTGGCGGGAGCCGCGCCTCCTATCGATGACCCAGCATGGCAGGCCTCACCTGGAACAGGTCGAGAAGAACCTCGATCACCTCAGTCAACCTCTCTACCAGCAGGGGTTCCCTCTTTCTTCTGCGGAGATCTATGTCCTTCTGGCTGCGTGCTATCTGCATGATATCGGCATGCAACTTGATGTGCCCCACGCACGTGAGCAGCACGCCCAATATTCCTATGAGCTGATCCTCTACTCCGAAGATGCTGCCGGCCGGAAGCTGAATGTGAAACTGCCGATCCAGGACGACAATGCCCGCGAGGCTATCGCTGAGGTTGCAAGAGCTCATTGGGCCAGCTTCGCGACAAAGCTGCCGGAGAGGCGCTTCCTGTATGGCAACGAGGAAGGACGAATGCGCCTCCTGGGTGGTCTTCTCTCGATGGCGGACCTGCTCGATTTTTCCCCAGTCCGCGCCCGTTACTACCGGACTCCTCACCGCCTTCAGGAGCTTCCGACCAACTCGGATCTACATCAGATGAAGCACCGGCTGATTCGGGGCTTTCGGATCACCTCTCCGATGCCCCAGGTACCCTCTGATCTCCAGGTGCAGATCGAGTGGAGAGACGACTCTGAACAAGTGCAGATGATCTCGGACTGGGTCCTCCACGAAACATCGAACTACTGGCGGCAGATTCAGCCTCTGCTCTACAGTAGCTCTGCGGGACGACTGCGCTGGGCAGCCCCATGGGCTCAAGCGTCTTTTTTCACTCCCCAGGGTCCCCTGCGGCCCTTATCTCGGGAGGCGTATGAATTGCTCCAAGCCTATCGCCAAGAGCAGCAACGGATCGACCGCGACGAGTTTTGCAGGGCCTTCAGTGAAGCCCTCGGAGAGGGGCGCCGAGCCCTCTTCCTAGTGCCGAATGACGCCGGGGGAGATGGGCTCAAGTTGAGCTCGTGGTGTCGCACGCACGCGTCCGCCCGCAAGGATATGCGCGTCGCGAATCTCGATATTCGCCGCGTCGACGCTCCCGACGCCTCTGGTTTACTGGCCGAGTTGCTGGAGCAATGGGGCCAGCATCTCCCCGATGTCCTGGAATTCAAGGCCTTTGAGTTTCTCCGCCAGGAGCTGATGGCTCCTGGAAAAGGGGGAGCCGTCGCGGTGATCTTGGCGGAGGAGTACTCGCCGCGGCTCCTGGATTCGCTGGTCGGGGAGCTGTTCGCAAGACCTGCTGAGGAACAGACTCCCCGGGTGTGCGTGCTGTTCTCCCCCGGGGCGAAGGGCCCTGCGGACATCAAGGGAGTCGACATCCACCGCCCCTTGTGGCCGGAGATCAGCCAATCCGATCTTGAAGCCCACCTCAGGGAGAGCTGGGGTTATAATCAGGATGAGGCCGCTCGCCAAGCCGAGGACATCCTGCCGCTCCGACAGAGTCCCGGCTTCCTTTATGACTATGTTGAAAGCAGGTGCAAAGCGTGGCGGAATGAACCTCCGGCCGCCTCTGCATACGAGCCTTGACCCACATCGCTGAGCGATACCTCGACCTTCTCGGCCACGACGAGGCACCACGCAAGGCCTTCCTAGCGTGCTCGGCTGCTTTTCGCCTGGACGACGACGCCGCTCGGGATGCCATTGCCCTAGTGGCCCGGAGCAACGGCTCCACCGAGTCTCTCCTACAGCGTATCAAAGGGCTCGGCTGTGTCTCGCAGCGGTGGGACGGCTCCTGGTACCTAACCGAAGAGGTGAGGTCCTACCTTGCGGACCGGTTAGACATTGAAGTTCCTCCCGAGGTGCGTCACCGCCTCCATGAGGTTTTCTCCAGCCACGCCGAAAGACGCCTCGCGACACTGGCGCCCGATGGCGCGATCACCGTCTTTCACACCCGTGCGACCCGGATCGAATCCGCCTACCAGAAGACGCTCATCCCCGGCCGGGAGCAGGAGGGGGGGCGGGAGCTGGGAGAGACTTGGCTCCAAGCCCGGGGGAGCGCCCGCGATGCCACGGCCGAGGCAGTGACCCGGATCGCGGAGGAGCTTACGGTCCGGGGCTCGCAGCTTCCGGACGAGGTCCTCTTCCTACGCGGAATGTCCGCGTACAGGCGGGGACGCCGGCGTCAGGCTGAAGGGGACTTCCGGACCGTATACGAGCGCGGCCGCCCCGGCAAGATCCACGCGATCGCGGCCCACCTCTTCGGAACTCTCGTCCGTGATCGGAGAGAGGCCAAGAGGGCACTCCACCGCAGTCTTCTCTGGGATCCAGCCCCGGAGGGGCGGGCTCAAACTTGGCATTCGCTCGGAAACCTAGTGGGCGGGGATTCTCGAAATCGGTTGGAGGCCGAACTTGCCTATCGTAGAAGCCTGGAGCTGCTGCACGACCCGGAGGACAAAGCCCAGGTCTGGCACTCCCTCGGCAACCTCCTGAGCGAGGATCGCATGCGCTGGCTGGAGGCTGAAAACGCCTACCGCAGGAGCTTGGAGCTCGATCCTATCTTCAAAGGCCAAGGCCAGGTCTGGCACTCTCTTGGCAACCTCCTGAGCAAGGATCGCACGCGCTGGCCGGAGGCCGAAAACGCCTACCGCAGGAGCTTGGAACTCAACACAAACTTTAAAAGCCAAGGCCAGGTGCACGCCTCCTGGGCTGACGCGCTGATGAAGGTCGGTGGCCCGCCGGCTTTTGAACAAGCGGAAAAGCTGGCTTTGAAGGCTCGCACACTTGATCCCCGCAATCCCACGACCTGCGGCGTAGCGAACCGGGTGCTCGCCGACATTTATGAGGCGAGGGGGCAGATTGAGGATGCGATCGCGGCACTTGAGGCCCTCCAGGAAACCGATCGCCAGCTTGACAACCGCAAGCACCACGACCGGATACAAACTCGCATTCAGGAGCTTCGGCAACGAGCCCACGCGAAAGCCTGACACCCCACCGCTCTAATTCCGGCCGCCGCCCAGTCGGACCCATGCTATTTTGGTCCCATGGCGACGGAGCCGAAACCCCGCTTCACCCCCGAGGAATACCTGGCGCGGGAGCGCCAGGCAGAATCGAGGAACGAGTACCTTCACGGCGAGATCTTCGCCATGACGGGGGCGAGCCGGCGGCACAACCGGATCGTCCTGAACACCGCGATCTCTCTCGACGCGCAGCTCAGAGGGAAGGGATGCGAGGTCTTCGCCAGCGAGATGCGGGTCCGGGTTCCCGCGATGGATCTCTATACCTACCCCGACCTCGCCGTCGCCTGCGGCGAGCCCCGGTTTGAGGACGGCGAGGTAGATACGCTGCTCAACCCGGTCCTCATCGTGGAGGTGCTCTTGAAATCGACGGAGAGCTACGATCGGGGGATCAATCTCTCCTATTACCGGGCCCTTCCCTCCCTCGCCGAGTACCTCCTCCTCTCGCAGGATCGTGCTCATGCCGAGCACTTCGTCCGTGAGGCCAGTGACCGCTGGGTGCTGACCGAGACGGACGATCCCGCGAAGACGCTGGAACTGCCGTCGGTCGGCTGCACCCTGGCGCTGTCCGACGTCTACGACCGGGTCTTCTCCTAGACGTGAAACGGTTCCGTTGGCTTCTCGGAGCCGCTCTGCTCTTCGCCTGCCGGGCAGAGCCGGAGCATTCCCCTACCCTGCCCTGGGCTCGCCTCGACCTCTCCCGCGAGCCGTTCGCGGTAGAGGCAGGGGAGCCGGTCGTCCCGAAGATCTCCTTCCTGGGGTCGGCGGAGGTGCGGGACATGCGGCTGGTCCCGGCCAGCCAGCTCGTCAGCTTCCCCAGGCGGACGGCAGGGCAGGTCCAGGCCCTGGAGATGAAAGCGGGATCGCGTGCGCGCTGGGCGGTAAAGATCGGCAAGGACAGCTACTTCTCCTTCACGCCGCTCGGCTCGGAGGGGACCTGCCCCTGCACGTACCGGGTCGGCGTCCGTCTGGGTCCCGGTCGGGTGCGGGAGCTCTACCGGATCGAGTCGGCGCCCGTGGGTCCCATTGCGCCGTCCACGGTCGAGGTGGACCTCTCCGACCTCTCCGGAAAGATCGAGCTCCTTCTCCAGCTCGACGGACCTGCGGGCTCATCGGCGCTCTGGGGGAGCCCGGCCGTCTACTTCCGCAAAGCGCTCCCGCGGAAGCCGGAGAGCGGACGGCCCAACATCCTCCTGGTCGGCCTCGACACCCTGCGGGCGGACGCGCTGGGCGCCTGGGGGCGGAAACCGAGCCTCACTCCGAACCTCGACCAGCTGGCCGGGCAGAGCGACGTCTGGCTCGATGCCTTCACGGTCTTCAACTCGACCAACCCGAGCTTCGCCTCCATGATGACGGGCCGCTACGGCAAGAGCCACGGCGTCTACGACCTCAAGACGCCTCTGCCGCGGAGCCACGTCACCCTCGCGGAGCACTTGGCCGGCGCGGGCTACCGCACGTTCGCGGCCATCTCGGCCAGCCACCTCGGCGATCATGCCTCGGGGCTCGGTCAGGGCTTCCGCGAGGTCGCCCTCGCCTCCGAGCACCTCGCGGCCGAGCTGGCGGTCGACACCACCCTGGACTGGATCGCGGAGCGCCGGGGAGAGAAGCCGTTTTTCGTCTGGCTCCATCTCTTCGACCCGCACACGCCGCATACGCCGCCGCAGCCCTACGCCCTCGGCTTCCGCCCCTCCTCCCCCCTGGGGCTCGACCCGGTGCGCGCCTGGATCCCCTTCCGCGAGCCCGGTCCCCGGACGTTCGCCGAGCCGGTCCTGGGCGGCCAGCGCGACCTCTACGATGGCGAGGTCGCCTACCTCGACCGCCAGATCGGCCGGCTCCTCGGATTCCTGGAGAGCCGCGGGCTCTTGGAAAACACCCTCCTCGTGGTGGTCGCGGATCATGGGGAGAGCCTGGGGGAGCACGGCATCCTGTTCCGGCACGCCGGGCTCCACGACACCACGACCCATGTGCCGCTGATGATCCGCTGGCCGGGTCCGGACCGGCAGGGGCGGTGGATCGAGGGGCTCGTCCAGACGATCGACCTCTTCCCCACGATCCTGCGGGCCGCGGGCGTGGCCGTCCCCCCTCAGGATGGGCAGAACCTTCAGAAGACGCGTCGGGCGGTCTTCGCCGAGCACTCCGACCGCCTCGACGCCATGGTCCGGACCCGCGATTTCAAGTACATCCAGAATGGCCCCGAGCTCTACGACCTGAAGGCCGATCCGGCCGAGACGAAGAACCTCGCCGGCCGCGGGCTCGCGGTGGAGAGGGAGCTGTCGGAGCTCCTCCGGCGTTGGCAGGCGGACCGGCGTGCCCATCCCGAGACCCGCCCCGTGGAGCCGACCGACGAGGAGAAGGCCCGGCTCAAGGCTCTGGGTTACGTCTAGGCACCAGCGCCGCCGCTCCGACTCCCAGCAGGTAGAGCAGGATGGCGGGAACCGCGAACACGCAGAGGTTGAGGATGTCCGAGGTCGGAGTGATGATCGCGGCGACGATGAAGATGATGACCACGGCCCAGCGGAAGTTCCGCATCAGGAAGCGCGGCGTGACCAGCCCGATGGCGGCGAGCACGAAGATCACGATCGGCAGCTCGAACATCAGCCCGAGCCCCAGGATGATGGTCATCTGGAACCCGAAGTAGCGCTCGATGGTGATCACGGGCTCGAAGGCGCCGCCGATCTTGAGCAGGAACTCGGCCGCCAGGGGGAAGGCAATGTAGTAGGCGAAGGCGCCGCCCGCCAGGAAGAAGAACGAGCCGAAGAACAGGAACGGGAGCAGGTACCGGCGCTCGTGCTTGTACAGCCCCGGGGCGATGAAGCGCCAGAGCTGGTAGAGGATGAACGGCGACGCGGCGAACACGGCCGCCAGGGCCGCCACCTTGAAGTAGAGGATGAAGGGGTCCGTGATGCCGGTGTAGGCCAGCTTCTTGCCCGGGGGCAGCAGCTCGATGATCGGCCGCTGCAGGAAGGCGAAGATCTCGTCGACGAAGTACCAGCAGGGGAAGAAGGCTACGGCCAGGGTGGCGATCGCCCACATGAGCCGCGAGCGCAGCTCCTCCAGGTGATCCATCAGGGACATGCGGGCCAGGTCGTCGGCGGAGGGTGCCGGACCGAGGCGCTGGGGCGCGGGGCTGCTCATCGGGCGGGAAGAGGGAGGTTAGCTGGGCTCCAACGGCTTCGCCTCGTCGGCGGACAGCGGGAGATCCGGAACGTCCTCGGGCTCCTGCGCCTCGTCAGCCGTCAGGACCGGGTGGGGCGCGCGCGGGGCCGTCCTCTCCGGGGCGGATGTCGGCTCCATCCTCGGCTCGAGCCAGGGGCGGGCCGGCGGCGCGGCCGGCTCGTCCAGCGCCAGCTCGGTGTTGATCGTCCGCTTCAGGTCGGTGGAAGCCTTGCGGAACTCCGCCATGCCGCGGCCGATCGTCCGGCCGATCTCCGGCAGCCGCTTGGGGCCGAAGATCAGCAGCGCGAGGACGAGAATGAAGATCAGCTCGGGGAAGCCCAGGGGACCGAACATACGGCGCGCTCTCCTGCCGGATCATCGAGCCAGCCCCCCGCAAAGTCAAGGGTGGTACACTTTCCCAATGAGACGTACCTGGAAGATCACCGCGATAACCCTGTTCTCCATCGCGCTGGTGCTCGGCGGCCTGCTGGGCGACCGGCTGCTCGCATTGACCAACGAGGCCCGGGACTCCCTGCGGCTCTACACGGAGCTCGTCAACGTGGCGCACGAGCGCTACGGCGCGGAGGTGTCGTACAAGGACCTGGTGTATTCGTCCATCAACGGGATGCTGCGCGCCCTCGACCCGCACACGAGCTTCCTGTCGCCGGAAGCCTACGAGGGGATGCGCGAGAAGCAGCAGAGCAGCTTCTACGGCCTCGGCATCCTGGTGGGCATGCGCAACGGACAGCTCACGGTCATCTCGCCGCTGGAGGGCACGCCGGCCTCCCGTCTGGGCATCCAGGCAGGCGACGTGATCAGCACGATCGAAGGCGAGCCCACCGACCAGATGGGCCTCGACGACGCGGTGCAGAAGCTCAAGGGCCCCAAGGGGACGAAGGTGAACATCACCATCGTCCGCCGCGGCCTGGAAGAGCCGCTGCACATGGCGGTGACGCGGGCCGAGATCCCGCAGACCACCGTCCGGCAGTCCTACATGCTGACGCCGGACACCGGGTACATCCTCCTCACCGAGTTCTCCCGCGGCACGGGGCGCGAGATGGCCGACGCCATCGACAAGCTCCGGGGCAAGGGCATGAAGAAGCTCCTGGTGGACGTCCGCAACAACGGCGGCGGCCTGCTCGACCAGGCGATCGAGGTGGCCGACCAGTTCCTGCCCGAGGAAGCCACGATCGTCGAGACCCGCGGCCGCACCCGCGACTCGTACCAGTCGTGGTCGGCGAGCGGCAAGTACCCGGCGCTCGACATCCCGGTGGTGGTGCTGGTCAACGAGGGCACGGCCTCGGCGGCCGAGATCCTCTCCGGCGCCATCCAGGACCATGACCGCGGCCTCCTCGTGGGGCAGCCGAGCTGGGGCAAGGGCCTCGTCCAGACGGTCTACAACCTCTCCTACGGCGCCGGCCTGGCGCTCACCACGGCCAAGTACTACACGCCGTCCGGCCGGCTGATCCAGCGCGACTACACCTCCTACTACGACTACTACACGCACGCCGACGCCGGCTCGCCGGAGATCACCGGCAAGCAGGTGGACGAGTCCGAGATCTTCCGCACCGACCTGGGCCGCAAGGTCTACGGCGGCGGCGGCATCACCCCGGACGTGCTGGTCAAGGAGGAGGAGCTGACTCCCTTCGAACAGTTCCTGCTCGCCCGCAACGCCTACTTGAACTTCGCGGTGGACTACGCGGCCCGCAACAAGTCGAAGATCAAGTCGGCCCAGTGGGCGCCGGGGGAGGAGGTCCTGGAGGAGCTGCGCGGCTGGCTGGTCAAGGAGAAGATCGCCACGGACAAGGAGGTCGAGGAGGCGTTCGCGCAGGAGAACGTCCGCAAATACTCGCTGCTCCAGATCCGCGCCGAGGTGCTGAACATCCCCTACGGCCAGGAGGCCCGCCACCGGGTGCTGTCCGAGGGCGACACGCAAATCCAGAGCGCCCTGACCCTCTTCGGCAAGGCCGCCGACATGCTCGCGCAGCGCCGCGAGCTCCCGCCGCGCGTCGACCGCGCCGACGCCGACCCCAAGGGCCGGATGTAGGCGCTCCGACCCGATCCCAAAGCGTGAAAAAGGGCGTGCTCGGCACGCCCTTTTTTGTGCCCGAAGGGGCTGAAGCCGCGGCGGCTCGCCGGGGAGCAACGACCGCTCGTGGAGGAGCGGCGACGGCTCCGCGACAAGCGGCCGCTGCTTCGTCAGAAGCTACGGCGGCTCCGTGCCGAGCGGCCGTCGCTCAAGGAGAAGCGGTCGCCGCTCGGCTTCGAGCCGCGACGGCTCCATCACGAGCGACCGCGGCTTCGCTCGGAGCGGCGGCGGCTTCCTGCCGAGCTACTCCTCCACCGCTCCCCGGACGTCGTCGATCTCCTGGAAGTAGTCGGGGCGGACCAGGACCTCGCGGGGCTTGCTGCCCTGGGCGGGGCCGAGGAGGCCGTCGCGCTCCATCATGTCGATGAGGCGCGCGGCGCGGGAGAAGCCGACCCGCATGCGGCGCTGGAGGAAGCTGGCGGAGGCCTGGCGCTCCGTGACCACCAGCTTGGCTGCCGTTTCATAGAGATCGTCGTCGTTGTCGCCGCCGTCGCCCGCGTTGCCGCCCTCGCCCTCGGAGGCCCGCAGCACGTCGGGATCGAGCTCCGGCTTGCCCTGCTTCTTGAGCCAGCGGATCAGTCCCGCGGTCTCCTGCTCCGAGATGTAGGCGCCGTGCAGGCGCATGATCCGCGACGAGCCGGGGGGCATCATCAGCATGTCGCCCTTGCCCAGCAGCTTCTCGGAGCCCACCTGGTCCAGGATCGTCCGCGAGTCGTGCCGGCTCGCCGTCGCGAACGAGATCCGGCAGGGGAAGTTCGCCTTGATCGTGCCGGTGAGCACGTCCACCGACGGCCGCTGGGTCGCTACGATCAGGTGGATGCCCACGGCGCGGGCCATCTGCGCCAGCCGCGCGATCGAGGTCTCCACGTCCGAGGAGGACACCATCATCAGGTCGGCCAGCTCGTCGATGACCACCACGTAGTAGGGCAGCGGCTTCAGGTCCGCGGCGGTGAAAGCGCTCTCTCCCCCCTCGGAGAGCGACAGCCGCTCCTGCACCGACGGGTCCTGGATCGCCCGGTTGTAGTAGGCGATCGAGCGCACGTGGACCTCGGCCAGGAGCCGGTACCGCCGCTCCATCTCGGCCACGGCCCAGCGCAGCGCATTGGCCGCCTTCTTCGGATCCACCACCACCTCGCACTTGAGGTGCGGGATGTCGGCGTAGACCCCGAGCTCGATGCGCTTGGGATCGATGAAGATGAACTGGACCTCGTCGCGCGTGGCCTTGTAGAGGATCGACGTGATCATCGACTGCAGGCCCACGCTCTTGCCCGCGCCCGTGGCGCCGGCCACCAGCAGGTGGGGCATGGTGGCGAGATCGGCGTAGTAGGGCTCGCCGTTGATGTCCGTGCCCAGGGCCATGGTGAGGACCGAGGGGGACTTCTTGAAGCGCTCGTCCGCCAGGAGCGACCCCAGGCGGATCACGGCGCGTTCCCTGTTCGGCACCTCGATGCCCAGGGTGGAGCGGCCGGGCATGCGGTCGATGCGGACCGCCTCGGCCCTCAGCGCGAGCGCCAGGTCGTCCTGAAGGTTCACGATCTGGCTGACCTTGACCCCGGGCGCCGGCTGGAACTCGAACACCGTGATCACCGGGCCCGGGCTGATGGCCTCGACCGAGCCCTCGACGCCGAACTCGGCGCAGCGGCTGCGGATCAGCTCGCCCAGGCGGACCAGCTCGGCCTCGTCCATGGCGCTCCTGCCCTCCCCCATCTGGAGGAGGTTGACCGGCGGCAGGGTCCCGGGGGCGATCTCCGCGACGAACGGGAGCGGCGGCTGGGGCCCTGCCTTCTTGCGCGGAGCGCCGGTGGGCGCGGGCTGGATCGGCGGCGCTTCCGCGGCCGCGCGGACGGCCTCGCGCACGGCGTGGAACTCGTCATCCTCCCTCAGCTCGGAGGCGCTGACGCGCCGGACGCCGAAGTCGGCTTCGCCCCGGCGCTCGGTGATCCTCGACGTCCTCGCCATGGCGGGGCGCATCGGCAGGTCGATCCGGTCGGATGGCTCGGAAGGAGCTTCCAGAGGCTGGACGGGCTGCACGAGCTGCATCATCCGCTTGGAGGGGACGCGCGCGACGTGCGGGATGTGCGGCGTCTCTTCCTCCTTCCTCTGCTTCTCCTCGACCACGCGCTGGAGGTGCTTGGTGATGACCCGGCGCCGCGCCCGCTCCTTCTCGCGGCGCTCCTTGCGGCGCTCGCGGGCGAGGGTGTAGCTCTGCCAAAGCTGCCGCAGGCGGTCGCGCCAGGCGGCGAGGACGTTTCCGAGCGTCGACTGGACGACCAGGGCGAGCCCGCAGGACGATACGGCGATCAGCAGGACGAGGGAGCCGACGAAGCTGAAATAGCTCTCCAGGAAGTCGACC
>DASUNJ010000788.1:0-2331 GCA_036277235.1 Thermoanaerobaculia bacterium
GTCCATTCCTTCGCCATGAACCCACCTTTTCCAGGTAAGAACAATGGTAGCAGACGGTACAAGTGGTCGGCGAATTTTGCCGGTACTCACGCACTTCGACTGCGGGAGTAGTGCGGGAGTAGTGCGGATGGTTCAGGGCCGCGCCGGGGCGCAGACTAATAACCGCAACGAAGGTTCGACTTCGACCGGCAGAGCAAAGGAGGTGCAGACAGGACACGCAGGAGCGAAAGCCGAGACCCGGCCAGCAGCAATGGTCGGTGGGCGGCATGAAGCGCGGAGAAAACGAAGCGGCCCTCAGAGGGTCGCAGTGTGAGCGGAGGGCGGTACACCCCGTCCTCGCAGAAAGGAGGACACTTATGGCACCCCTATTCATTCTAGTAATTGCGTTTCTCGTCTTGAGGGTAATCGGCTTGTTCGGGGTAAGCAGGCTCTCCTCGTGGAGAGAGGCCGGTCTCCTGGCGGTGGCGATCATGTTCCTGTTCACCGGCGTCACGCACTTCACCGACATGAAGCACGACTACGCGGCCATGCTCCCAGGCTTCGCGCCGATGAAGGTCTCGATCATCCACCTGACGGGAGCGCTGCAGATCTTGGGCGCGGTCGGTCTGCTCATACCTCGGACCCGGAGGCTCGCGGGCATCTGCCTGGCGCTTCTCCTGGTCGCGATGTTTCCCGGCAACGTGTACGCCGCGCTCAACGACATCGAGTTTCGTGGGGATGCGCCCACCCCGTTGTGGCTGCGGACGCCGATCCAGCTCTTCTTCATCGGGATGGTCTTATGGACCTCGACCGGGAAGCGTTCCAGCGTGGTTGGGCAGTCGCCGGCTGAGCGGCCGGCTGCCGAGCACGAGCAACCCACCCGGCAAGGTGCATCGTCGTGACCATCGCTTCGCCGACGGGCAGGCGGATCATGCAGTCCCGCCTGCCCGCGTCATCCGGCCCCGACACCGTGTGCCATGGCTGAAAAGGAGCGCATCATGGAGGCCAAAGAGCAGAGACTAGGCGAGGCCGTCGCGTACGTTCCGCCAGGCGAGGGCGCCAGATCACTGTGGGTCTTCGGAGAGCTGGTGATGTACAAGACGAGAGGCGAGCAAACGGGCGGTGCGTATTCGCTCTTCGAGATAGCGTCGCCACCGGGCGGCGGGCCACCGCCCCACATCCAGCACCGGGAGGACGAGTCCTTCTACCTGCTCGAGGGGGAGTACGAATTCCTGGTAGAAGGCCGGTCCTTCAGGGTGGACGCAGGGTCGCTCATCTACGTGCCCAGGGGCACCCTGCACGCCCACAAGAACGTGGGGGAGGAGACGGGCAGGCTTCTGCTGAGCCAGACGCCAGGGGGCTTGCACGAGCGCTTCTTCGAGGAGATAGGCGAGCCCGCCGAGGACAACTCTCGGCCGCCAGCCCAGGCAGATCAGCAGCACCTGGAGAAAATCATAGCCATCGCAACCGAGTACGGTATCGAGATACCGCCCCCTGATCGCCCGTACGGCGAACAGGAAGAGATCCCAGTATGAATGCGTCTGAGGTCCTGGTTGCGAGACGGAGGAATCCGGTTGCTGATGGCCGGAAAGGAGGAAGTAGCATGTTTGCACGGATGTTTACCATCGAAGGTCGCCGTGAACAGCTGGACGAGTTCTCCCGGCTCGGAGAGAACAAGGTCCTGCCGGCACTGCAGCGGCTTGACGGTTTCGAGGGGTCACTGGTTCTCGCTAATCGCGAGAACGGCCACATCTTGATAGTGACCTTCTGGCACAGCGAGGAAGCGATGCGCCGTGGCGAGAGGGCCTCGCACTGGTTCCGCGTCTTTGTCGCCGAAGCCGCCGGCGGCGAAGTAACCGGCGTAGAGAGATACGAGGTCGTCCACCCGGAAACGGAAGGCAACGTAGGATTGACCGGCTCCCAGGATCTTCACATTCCAGGCAGAAGGTAGCCGCTTTGGCGGCCGAATACGGATCGAGACACCGCCTGGGCTTGCCAGCATATCGGGAGGCACGACCTGGGAGGAGGGCACTCTTCCTTCACTCGGCGCGTACCGTTGATCTGGCCGGCGATCCACTTCACACGCCGCTCGTACGGCAGATCTCTTCGCGGTGCAGGGTCGAGCATATCTCCGATCCGGAGAAGACGGAAAAGCGCTCAAACCGTACGACAGCAGGCCATAGGGTAGTTTCGGTCGTTCTCTTGCTCGTTAGAATAGTGACAATTCATTACGCCCGATGACTCCACGCCAGTGATGAGTCAACCTTTGGAGCCAGACAAAAAGAAGACCAAGCCGTCGGCGGATGTTGTTCTCGAGATCGGCGAAAACGCGAACACGAATGTGGAGGCCAT
>DASUNJ010000789.1:0-10527 GCA_036277235.1 Thermoanaerobaculia bacterium
AGCCAGGATCAAACTCTCCAGTTTAGATCCTCACCACCAGGGCCGCTAAAGCCCCAGCAGTCATATTCGGAACTACAATCTACAGTCGCCCGACTGCTTCAACTCAATTTCCTCTACCTAGTTTTCAAAGAACCGGCGCCCCTTCGGGCGCGCGCCTTGCGACGCCCCCCTTGTTCAGGGGGAGGCGAAGTGTAGGGCAGGTCGATCTGGGTGTCAACCCCCTCTTTCGCCCGCCTCTCGCTTCCGCCCTGGCGCAAGGGGTTATAACCAGCTTGCTCAAAGACCCCCGTCTCCCTCTCGCAGCAGGGAGTATAACTCAGGTCCCGCTCAGGTCATTCCCGGTCCTCGAAAATGAGGCGGCGCCCCTCGATCCGCCAGGGCTCAGTCAGAAGCCGGCGCAGGGCTTCGGGGTAGGCGAGGTGCTCCTGCTCCAGGATGCGGGCAGCGAGAGTACGGGGGGTGTCGCCGTCCAGGACGGGCACGGTGCGCTGCACGGCGATGGGTCCGCTGTCGAGCCCTTCGTCTACCAAATGGACGGTGCAGCCGGCGACCTTCACCCCGTGGGCCAGGGCCAGTTCCTGGGCGTCGAGCCCGGGGAAGGCGGGGAGCAGGCTCGGGTGGATGTTCACGATGCGCCGAGGATAAGCGGCCAGGAAGGCCGGGGAGAGCAGGCGCATGTAGCCGGCCAGGCAGACCCAGTCGACTCCCGCCCGGCGGAGCGCGTCCAGGACCTTCTCTTCCTGGGCTAAGCGCGGTTGCCCCTGGTGGGGGATGGCCTCGGCCGGGATTCCGAGCTCGCAGGCCTTGGCGAGACCCGGGGCGTCCGCGACGTTGCTGAGGACCAGGACGATGCGGGCCGGGATCTCGCCGCGCTCGATCGCGGCTTGGAGGGCCAGGAAGTTGCTCCCGCGGCCGGAGAGGAGGACCCCGATGCGGGTCATTCCGCTTCCGGGAAGGTGCTGCCCAGGTCGTAGACGACTCCCGAGCCCCCCTTCTGGACCGTGCCGATGAGGAACGAGCGCTGGCCCGTGCTGCGCAGCAGGGACAGCACCTCGGAGAGCCCGGAGGGCTCCACCGCCAGCACCATGCCGATACCCATGTTGAAGACGCGGAACATCTCGGCTTCCTCGACCTCCCCCTTCTCCTGGAGGAAGTGGAAGAGCTCGAGCACGGGCCAGCTCCCCACCCGGATCAGGGCGTGGGTGTCCGCGGGCAGGATACGCGGCAGGTTGTCGGTGATGCCGCCGCCGGTGATGTGGGCCATGCCGTGCAGGACGCGATGGCCGAGGATGGGGCGCAGGGCTTTGAGATAGGACAGGTGCGGCTCCAGGAGCGCCTCGCCCACGGTCTTCTTGGAGCGCCAGGGCGCGCGGTCGCGGACGCCGAGCCCGAGCGTATCGAAGAGGATACGGCGGGCCAGGGAGTAGCCGTTGGTGTGGAGCCCCGACGAGGGGAGGCCCACCAGCACGTCCCCGGGCGCGACCCTGGAGCCGTCGAGCACTTTGGGGCGGTCCACGATCCCGACGATGAAGCCGACGAGCTCGTAGTCGCCCGGCTGGTAGAAGCCCGGCATTTCCGCGGTCTCGCCGCCGAGCAGCGCGCAGCCGTTCTCGCGGCAGCCGTCCGCGACGCCCTCGACGAGCTCGACCATCTTCCCCGGCTCGAGCACGCCGGCGCCGAGGTAGTCCATGAAGAAGAGCGGCTCGGCCCCCTGGACCAGGATGTCGTTGACGCAGTGGTTGACCAGGTCGCGGCCGACGGAGGAGTAATCCTCCATCATCTTCGCCACCATCAACTTGGTGCCGACCCCGTCGGCCGAGGCCACGAGCACCGGCTCGGTCATGCCCGACAGGTCGGGCCGGAACAGGCCGCCGAAGCTGCCGATCTCGGTGAGGACGCCGGGGGTGAAGGTGGACTTCGCCAGCTTCTTGACCCGCGCGAGCCCTTTTTCCTGGGCGTCGATGTCGACTCCAGCCTGGGCGTAGGCGCTGGGTTTCCGGGGCGCGCTCATCGGCGGGAACTATATCCCCAAGCTCTTCATCCGCCGCTGCAACCCCCTCTTCGAGACCTCCAGCTCTTCGGCCATGGCGTCGAGGTCGCCCTGGCAGCGGGCGAAGGCGGCTTCGATCTCTTCCTGGGAGAGGTCGACCGCCTTGCGGATGCCGGGGCTGCGGTCGATCCGGTCGTAGAGCGAGGAGCGGGAAATGCCGAGCTGGGCCGCGGTGGGCTGCAGACGCCAGCGGTTGGCCCGGAGCGCGGCGAGCAGCTCGTCTTCGCGGACGTCCTCGGGCCGGCGCCAGGTGGGGCGAGCAGGCTGGTGGCGGGGGACTTCGGAGGAGGAGGGGGCCTCCTGGAAAAGGCGCTCGATGACTGGGCCGACCGGCACCTCGGGCAGATCGCGGCCGGCGATGGCGAGCTGGCGCACGACGTTGCGGAGCTGGCGCACGTTGCCCGGCCAGTCGTAGGCCGCGAGGCGGGCGACCAGGCCGGCCGGCATCCAGGGACGGGCGTCGGGGGCCGTGGTGAGCCGGCCGGTCTGGCCGGTGCCCTCCAGCTCCAGGCTCAGGAAGTGGAGGAAGAGGCGCCCGAAATCTTCGCGCCGGTCGCGCAGCGGCGGCAGGAAGACCTCGTAGCCGCTCAGCCGGTGGAGGAGCGGCGCCCGGAAGCGCCCCGCCGACACCGCGGCTTCGAGGTCGGCGTCGGTCGCGGCGATCAGCCGGACGTCCACCGTCTGCGGATCGCCGCCGCCGACCGGCTGGATCTCCCGGCTGTCCAGGGCGCGCAGCAGAAGGATCTGGACCTCGGCGGGCGTCTCGCCGATCTCGTCGAGGAAGAGGGTGCCGCCGTCGGCCCGGCTGAAGTAGCCGGTGCGCTTCTGGTCGGCCCCGGTGAAGGCGCCGCGCGCCGCGCCGAAGAGCTCGGCCGCGGCCAGCGCGGGGGGGACGGCCCCCATGTTGACCGCCAGAAACCCACGCCGGCGGCGCGGCCCGGCATCGTGAAGGGCGCGGGCGACCAGCTCCTTGCCCGTGCCGGTCTCGCCGCGCAGCAGCACGGGGACGTCGAGGTCGGCGACCCTCCGGATCTCCTGCCGCAGGCGGCTCACGGGCGCGCTCTCCCCCACCAGGCCGTAGCGCGGCAGGTCGAGGATCCCCGCGGCCGGATCGAGCCGCGAGAGCAGGAGCACGACCCGGTTGGCGAGGAGGAGGACGGCGCCCCGGTCGAACTCGGCCGCGGAGACCTCCCGCTCCTGGTACACAGGCTCGCCTTCGACCTCCAGCCGGGTGCCCGACTCGCCGCGCAGGATGCGGAGGGAGCCGCGCTCGGATCCCGGGACGATCCGGATCGGCCGGCGGCTGACGAAGGGGTCGCCCAGCGGGTGGCCTCCTCCGGCAGCCTGCCCGGAGGCAGAGAAGGAGGGTTCGCTGCGGGAAAGCTCCTCGGGCCGGTCGTCCAGCAGCCCGAACAGCGGCGCGCGCTCGCCGATCCTTTCCACGTCGGGATGGAAAAGGACGGTCAGCCCGGGAACGAGCGGGCTGTCCGCCGGCAGCCGAGCCCCGCTGCCGCTCCGCGTATCGATCTGCAGCCGGCGCCGCAGATCATCCGTGTCTTCCATGGCCGGTCCAGTGTAAACGAAGCCCATGCTAGGATACCCGCCCGTCGGGACATCCGACTCCAAAACTACAAGGACGGCCATGTCGAACGAGCTGCTCTTCGGGTTGTACATCTTCGTGCTGGCGGGTTTTCTGGGCCATCACGTCATCCATCGCGTGCCGCCGCTGCTCCATACGCCGCTGATGGCGGGCACCAACGCGATCTCCGGCATCTCGCTCGTAGGATCGCTGGTCGCCGCGGGCGGCGGCTACGGTACGCTCGGCACGATCCTGGGGACCATCGCGGTGACCTGCGCCACGATCAACACGGTGGGCGGATTCCTGATCACCGACCGCATGCTGCGGATGTTCAAGACGCGGCGCGGCGACCGCTCCTCCGAACGGGGCGACCGCAAGTCATGAACGTCACCCCGTTCTCGTACCTCATCGCCTCGGTCTGCTTCATCGTCGCGCTGCAGGCGCTGTCGTCGCCCAAGCACGCGCGCCGGGGCAACGCGGTCGGCGCCTTCGGCATGCTGGTGGCGGTCGTCGGCACCCTGCTCCTGGCCAAGATCGTCACCTTCACGTGGATCCTCATCGGCCTGACCATCGGCTCCGTCATCGGCGCGGCCATGTCGATCTGGATCCCGATGACCAAGATGCCGGAGCGGATCGCGCTCTCGCACTCGTTCGGCGGCCTGGCCGCCGCCCTGGTGGGCATCGCGGAGTATCACCACCTGGGCACAGGGATCTCGCGCTTCACCATGGGCGCCCTCGGCCTGGAGGTGTTCCTCGGCTTCCTGACGTTCACCGGCAGCCTCATGGCGTTCGGCAAGCTGCAGGGGATCCTCCCCGGCTCGCCGATCACCTACAAGGGGCAGAACGCCTCGAACATCGCCCTCTTCCTGGGCGCGCTGGTGCTGCTCGTCCTGGTCGTGCTCGACCCCACCCGCAGCGCGCTCTTCTACCTCATGGGGGCGATCGGCTTCCTGGTGGGCATCCTGTTCGTGATCCCGATCGGCGGCGCGGACATGCCGGTGGTGATCTCGCTCCTGAACTCCTACGCCGGCCTCGCCGCGGCGGCCACCGGCTTCGCGCTCAACAACAACGTGCTGATCATCGCCGGCGCGCTCGACGGCACCTCGGGCCTCCTGCTGTCGCTCAAGATGAGCCAGGCGATGAACCGGTCGTTCACCAACGTGCTGTTCGGCGCCTTCGGCAAGGTGGAGGCTCCGGCCGAGGGGGCCGTTGCCGCCGGGACCGGGTCCGCGGCCAGCTACAACCAGGCCACGGTCGAGGAGTCGGTGGGCGTGCTCGAAGCCGCGCAGTCGCTGATCGTGGTGCCGGGCTACGGCATGGCCGTGTCCCAGGCCCAGCACACCGTGCGCGAGCTGACGCAGATCCTCGAGGGGCGGGGCGCGTCGGTCAAGTACGCCATCCACCCGGTCGCCGGCCGCATGCCGGGGCACATGAACGTGCTCCTGGCCGAGGCGAACGTCCCCTACGACCAGCTCTTCGACCTCGACGACATCAACGACGAGTTCGCCCGCACCGACGCCGTGCTCGTGGTGGGCGCCAACGACGTGGTCAACCCCGCGGCCAAGACGAACCCGGCGAGCCCGATCTACGGCATGCCGGTCTTCAACGTGGAGCAGGCGCGGGCGGTGATCGTCCTCAAGCGCAGCTTCAATCCGGGCTTCGCGGGGATCGAGAACGACCTGTTCGGCAAGCCGAACACGATGATGGTGCTCGGCGACGCCAAGAAGACGCTGCGCGAGATGACCACGGCCCTCAAGGGCGATTGAAGCCTGTTCGGCCGGGCGCAAGCCTGTTTGATCCGGCTTGAGCCTATTCGGCCTGGTCTCAGCCTGTTTGATCTGGCTTTGGCCTGTGTGGCCAGGCTTGGGCCTGAACGGCCGCGTTCAAGCCTGTTCGATCGGCTCCGCGCCTGTCAGATGTATCCGAGCGACTGCAGCGTCTTGAGCTGCTCGGAGTCCATGGCCCCGCCCTTCCCGCGGGGGAACTTCTTCGCCAGCGCCTGGTGCTCGCGGAACTTCCTCTCCAGAATGCCGGTGTACTTCTTTGCCAGGTCCGGCTTCTCCTCGTGGAGGCTCTTCAGGCAGTAAGGATCGTTCCAGAGATCGTAAAGCAGAAGGCGCGGACCTTCTTCCCTGTCTTCCTTGCCGATCCGGAGCGACGCGCCCCAGCGGCCGTCCACGATCTCCATGATCGCGTTCGGCTCGCCCGTCCTCGGGTCGAGGGTAAGCTCGTCGATGACGACCGGGCGCGGCTCCCAGCCGGGCCGGCCGAGCAGCAGCGGCGCGAGCGACTGCCCTTGGAGATAGCCGGGCTTCGGTTTGCCCGCGAGGTCCAGGACCGTGGGCAGGAGGTCGATCAGCGACACGGGATCGCGGAAGCGCTGGCCCGGCTTGATCTTCGCGGGCCAGACCACCACCAGCGGCACGCGGCTCAGGTACGGGTTGAGGTAGGCGACCCTTGCGAACGGCGCCCAGGCGTCGAAGTAGCCCAGGCCGGGCCAGTCGCCGTGGTCGGCGGTGACGATGAGGACCGTGTTCTCCCATTCGCCCGTGGCCTTGAGCCTCTCCACGAGCAGGCCGAGCTGATGGTCGGAGAAGGCCATGGCCTCGTCGAAGGCACCGCGCACCCCGTCGAAGTAGGCCTTGCGGTCGATCCCGGCCTTCTCGAAGGTCGCCGCGGCGGCGCGCAATCCCCAGGAGCGGCCCATCGTGCCGGTGGCGGTGCCCAGGCGGCGCTCCATGTCGTTGAAGGCTTCCCGCTCGGCGCGGCTGAGGAAGGTGCCGGCGACCGGCGGCACTGGCTCCCACGGCCAGTGGACGTCCGTCACCTGGAAGTGCGCCCACCAGGGACGGCCCGGGTAGGCCTCGCGCCAGCTCCAGAAGGAGCGCTGCAGCTCTTCGGCCGAGGCCGAGTTGGGGCCGGAGATGCTCTCGATCAGGCTGTCCACTCCGCGGTCGAGGCTGCTCATGAGGCCGCACCAGGAGTTCGAGGTGAAGACGCCGGTCTGATACCCGGCCCCGTGGAGGAGCTCGGCCATGGTGGCGGCCTTGTCCGGCAGCGGATCGTTGGGCAGGCGGTAGCCGCCGAGCACCGAGTGCTGAAGGCCGGTCATGAAGGAGGTGGTCGAGGGCTTGGACCACGAGGAGTTGCTGTACGCCCGCTCGAAGAGCGCCCCCTCCGCCGACAGCCGCTCCAGGTTGGGGGTCGTACGGCGGTTGTAGCCGTAGGCGCTCATGTACTCGGCGCCCCCGGCGTCGATCACGTAGAGGAGGACGTTCGGCGGAGCGGATACCCCGGCGGATACCGCACCGCTCAGGGTCGGGGCGGACCAGAGAGCGACGCTTCCCGTCTTTCCCAGGGTCTCCAGGGTGAGGTCGATCTCCTTGCCCGCCCAGCGGGCGAGATCGGCCGAACGCTGCCCCCAGTGAGCCTTGCGGGCGTAGCTCTCCTTGAACAACTCCTCGCCGTCTGCCTCGACCCGGAAGGTCACCGGCGCATCCTGGCGGAGCACCCCCAATCCGAAATCGAGCCGCCCGTCCTTCGGGACCTTGACGCGCCAGGAGACCTTGCCCGGCGCGTGGGTGTAGAGGGCACGACGGTATAGCGAATCCCGGGGCTCGGTGATCACGCCCGCGGCCGCCTCGGCGTAGCGCGCCTCCTTGGGGACGAGCGAGACCGAGAGGATCTCCACCCGGCCCGGTCCGGAGGCGCCGGCCATCAGACCGAGCTGCCGCAGCGGCTCCTCCATCGCCCCGGATTCCAGCCAGTCGGCGCGCAGGAGGTAATCGTGGGTGGCGCCGTCGTTGATGAGGGTGGCGGCATCGCCGAGGTACAGGAACGGCTCGTACTCGAACATCCTGTCGCCGTGCTGTCGCCGCAGGTTGAAGGCGAGGGTGAGGTTCGTGATGTCGCCCGAGCTGCGGGCGCGCACCAGCAGGAAGGCCCAGTCCTCCCGGTTCCAGCCCGGCACGTCGACATAGACCCCGCCGCGGAGGCTTCGGCGCTGGCGATTCGCCTGGGTGAGCTCCAGGTGCAGCGCGCCGTCGGCCTGCTCCAACCCGGCCGGAGCCATGCTGGGGATCAGGGGGACGACCACCTTCCATCCGGACTGCGGCTTGCCGAAGTCCCACGCCTCCGCCTCGGGAAGGTCCTTGGGGACTTCCGAGCCCTCGATCCGGGCGGATTTCAGGTGCTCTTCCAGATGAAGAGGGGCTTTGTCGGCGGAGAGCGGGGGGGAATCGGAGCCTCCGCACGCCCAGAGGAGAGGGAGGAGGGCCGGCAGCAGCCTGCGGATCATCCATTCAGGGTAGCACGCTAGAATGGCGGGGCCATGGATTGCCGCCCCGGCTGCGCCGCCTGCTGCATCGCGCTCTCGATCTCCACCCCGATCCCCGGCATGCCTGGGGGCAAGCCGGCTGGCGTGCGCTGCGTGCAGCTCACCGACGACCACCGCTGCCGGATCTTCGGACAGCCGGAGCGGCCGGAGGTCTGCGCGCGGCTCCGGCCCGGCGAGGAGATGTGCGGCGGCTCGGCCCGCCACGCCTACGAGTACCTGGCCCGGCTGGAGCGGCTCACCGCGCCGAAGCATGTTCCCCCGAGAGCGTGACGTCTTCCCCCCTCCGGAGCAGGCGACGGCGGACGGCATCCTCGCGGTCGGCGGCAGGCCGGACCCGGACCTCCTCCTCGCCGCCTACAGCCGCGGCATCTTCCCCTGGCCACACCCGGGGCTCCCGCTCCTCTGGTTCTGCCCCGACCCGCGCTTCGTCCTGATCCCCCGGGAGGCTCACCTCTCCCGGTCGCTCCGCAAGACGATGCGCCATGGCGGATTCGAGATCCGCTCAGACACCGCTTTCGAGGCGGTCATCCGTGCCTGCGCCCGGAAGCGAAGGCGCGGCCAGCGCGGCACCTGGATCACCCGCGGCATGATCAAGGGCTACACCGCCTTGCACGAACGGGGGTTCGCCCACTCCATCGAGGCATGGCAGGAGGACCGGCTCGTCGGCGGCCTCTACGGCATCTCCCTGGGAGCGGTCTTTTACGGGGAATCGATGTTCGCGGAGGTGCCGGACGCTTCCAAGGTCGCCTTTGCCACCCTCCTGGGCAACCTGGTGCGCTGGGATTTCCAGCTCGTGGACTGCCAGAGCTACACCGGCCACCTGGCGACGTTCGGGGCGGAGGACTGGCCGCGGGAGCGCTTCCTCGGGGCGCTGGAGAGAGCGCTCCAGGCTCCGACCCGGATGGGTTCGTGGAGCCTGGAGCTGGGATCTGCCGTGGCGGCGGAGGTGATCGGCTAGTCGGTCACTTCCCAGTGGAAGTGCCCCGCGTGGCCGCCGAAGTTCCGGATCACGGCCGTGGCGGCACGGCCGTCGTTGAGCGTCACGCCCGCGATGGCGTTGGCAAACACGCTGCCGGGAGCGAACGTGACGTAGACGGTGCGGATCCGCGTGCCATGGGTGTTGAGATGCCCGATGATGGTCGCGGCCGTGGCGGCGTTGCGGACGTTGTAGCCCGCGAAATGACCGTCGGCGCTGTTGCCGGTCTGATGGGAGGTATGGTCCGGCGCGAACGAGCCGCCGTTCATGTTCGAGAAGTCACCCCAGGTCTGACCCGCCCCGGCAATGAAGACTCGGACACTGGGCTTGGCCCAGTCGTCGCCGCCCCGGTCCGTGTCCCGTTGGCCATAGCGGTTGGTGCCGGTGAAACGGACGAGCTTGGTGACGGGGCCGAAGTCTTTCTCGGCCGTCTCGCCGCTCGACGAACGCGCCTTGACCCGCAGGGTGAGCTGGCCGTTGTTGGACTGGTCGGCCGCGGCGAGCTCCGAGCCCGGGATCTCGAACAGGAGCTGGCTCGCGTCGAGCTTGATCTCCTCGTCGTCCCCGAACTGAACCAGCAGGGTCGCGCGCACGCCATCGGCCAGGGTGCCCGTGGCAATCCGGCCTCCTTCGAGGACCTCGACGGTGAGCTCTTCCAGCGTGTCCTCCGCGGGACCCTGGAGCTTGATCGTGCCGTGTACCCGGGTGTTGCCGCCGAAGTAGGTGTGGTCCGAGGCGCTCAGGTAGGTCAGCGTCGTGTTGTCGATGTCCTTGAGCTGGACCTCGCTGATGGTGAGCTTCTTCTTCTCGACGACGTCGACCACGACCTGGGAGTCGAAAAGGCCGTCGGCCACGTTGGCGACCGCAACGTCGACCTGAACCGTGTCGCCCTGATCGTTGACCGGCAGCTCGGATTCGAACCAGCCCGTGGCGCCACCGCCATCGAACGCGGCGAGGCCGAGACCGTTCATGCTGTTGCCGTCCGTCACGGAGCCGCCCGCCTGCGAGCTGCGGATCGAGACGTTGTAGAAGTCGTTGAACTCGCTGCCGAACCAGCCCCCCGGAACCTCGCTGGTGATGAAGCGGAAGCGGACGGTCACGCTCTCGGTGCCCTCCTCGACCTCGAAGGTCCGCGAGATGGACTGCTGCCCTTCGCCGGAGGTGTTGAGGACCAGGTCCATGTCGGACTCCGCCGCGGCGGCAAAGCCGGAGGAGCCGCCGTCGGTTTGGAGGACGGACGCGGCCACCGCCGAAGCCTCGGCAGTGCGCGAGGGCGCGGCCGCGGCTGCCATCTGGGCGCCGGCGGACAGCGAGCCGGTCGGCGAGCCCTCGATGTGCTGGACGATCGCCACCGGAGCGCTCCCGATCTCCCACCCGGCGGTGCCAAGGGAGAAGTCGTTGTTGTCCACCGGGCTGGCCAGCTTGAGCCCCTTCAGGCGCAGGACCACGGTGCCGTCGAAGACGCTGGTGGGCTGGGTGGCGATCCGGTTGCCGGAAGCCTTGGCGATGACGTTGTAGGACCGGTTCGGCAGGTTGGCGAAGACGCCGCCGCCATTGGCGTCGGTGCTCAGGGTCGCGGTGATGGT
>DASUNJ010000790.1:0-16155 GCA_036277235.1 Thermoanaerobaculia bacterium
GCCGTCTCCAGGATGCGCTCGCCCAGGCCGAGGAGGCCGTCGGCCTCCTCGAATCGGTGCGGGCCACGGTGGCGGACCCGGGCCTCCGGGCCTCGTTCCTGGCCTTCCGCCGCCGGATCTTCGATCTCGCGATCCGCCTGCACATGGACCTGGGATACGTCGAAGCGGCCCTGGCGCTCAGCGAGCGCGCCCGCGCTCGCTCGCTCCTCGACCTGCTCCAGGAGGCGCGGACCGACATTCGCGAGGGTATCCCCCCGGAGCTGCGCGACCGCGAGCTGAGCCTCGCCTACCAGCTCGCGAGCAAGGCCCGCTTGCTCCGCGCCTCCGCGAGCGAGGAGAAGCGGGTCCAGCTCCAGCGCGAGCTGACTGGCCTGCTCGCCGAGGCCGACCGGCTGAAGGACCAGATCCGCCGCAGCAACCCGCGCTACGCCGTGCTCGACCAGCCGCCCCTCGACGCGGCCGGCATCCGAGGCCTCCTGGACCCGGACACCGTGCTCCTCGAGTACACGCTGGGAGAGGAGGTGAGCTTCCTCTGGCTGGTCACGCCGGAGAGGGTGGAGAGCTTTGAGCTACCCGGCCGGGCTGAGATCGAGTCCGCGGCGCGGCGCAGCTACGAAGACCTGCGCAGCCTCGAAAAGGACGATGCCGAAGCGCACCGGGCATTGAGCCGCCTCCTCTTCGGCAAGGTGGCGGACCGCCTGCACTGCCGGCGGCTGGTGATCGTGGCGGACGGCGCTCTCCAATACGTCCCCTTTGCCGTCCTGCCTAATCCCGGAGATCCGTCCGGAAATGTGCCGCTCATCGCCGGGCACGAGATCGTCTCGCTGCCGTCGGCCTCGGTCCTGGGCGTCCAGCGCCGGATGCTCGCCAGCCGTCCGCCGGCGGAAAAGGCGGTTGCCATCTTCGCCGATCCCGTGTTCCATGCAGCTGATCTCCGCCTTCGGAAGCCGGGCGGCGGCACGGCTCCGGCTCCCTTCTCTCCGCCCCGGGCGAGCGAGCCATCGCTCCCGCTTCAGAGGCTGAAGGCGACCGAGCGCGAGGCCAGGGCGATCGCGGAGCTCCTCGCTCCCGGCCAGGTCTCCCTGGCCCTCGGAGTGGAAGCCAGCCGCGCCGCGGCGCTGAGCGGCGACCTCGCGAAGCACCGTGCCGTCCACTTCGCCACCCACGGCATGATCAACTCGGAGACGCCCCGTCTTTCCTTCCTTGCCCTCTCCATGTTCGACGAGAAGGCCCAGCCGCAGGAGGGGGTCCTCGGCCTGAGCGACGTCTACAACCTCCGGCTGGGGGCGGACCTGGTGGTGCTCTCCGGGTGCGAGACCGCGCTGGGCCGCGACATCCAGGGTGAGGGGTTGATGGGGCTCACTCAGGGCTTCTTCTACGCGGGTGCCCGGCGGGTGATGGCGAGCCTCTGGCGGGTCGAGGACCGTGCTACCGCCGACCTCATGACGCGCTTCTACCGCGCCATGTTCCAGGAGGGACTGTCCCCGGCCGCCGCCCTGCGGTCGGCGCAGCTCTCCATTCTCGCCGAGCCGAGACGTCAGGATCCGTTCTACTGGGCGCCCTTCGTGCTCCAGGGCGACTGGCGCTAGACAGCCGTTCCTGAAATGATTTGTGCCTGCACGACAAGACGTGATGAGGGATGAGTGTGGGTAAACCCTGCCATTTCAGATGAAAGGAGGCTGGAGATGACCGAGATCAGTCACCTCCTCAGGCCGGGAGGCTGGAGGATGACCTTCAAGAACTCCAAGAACAAGGTATGTTCCGAGCTCCTCCCCGACACCGGAACCACGATCCTGATCGGACTTCCCAGCAAGGGCAAGGGGTGCAACGTGGTCTGGATGGACCGCAAAGGCGTCCTGCGGACGATCACCAACTTTGTCCCCAAAGAAGATCATTGGGAAGCGAAAGTCAAGTACGAGAACGACAATTACATCGTCACGGTCGGCGAGAAGCCGGTGGCGGGCGCCAGCACCCCTCCGGCGATTGTGGGCAACGTCCTCAAGGTCCAGGGGGGGCGGGTCACCGCTTCAGCCGGCAAGATACGCAGGCCGCCCGACCCCTATGAAGTACAGGGCACCTGGGGCGCGGAGGCCAATTCCGGCGGCGGCAAGGGTTAGACGGCCGGGCGGAGCCGGCGCCCTCCGGCTCCGCCGCAACTCCCCGCCCACGATTTCCGTATCCCTCCTCGGACCCATTCCGCTGGAGGCTTTCATGAGACATCCGATCGCCCTCTCGCTGCTCCTCGCTGCAGCGCTTTCAGCCGTCCCCTCCCGCGCCGAAGAGATCAGGCTGCCCCAGATCAGCCCGGGCGCCAGGGTCGTCCAGTCCATCGGCATCACGGACGTCGAGATCTCCTACCACCGTCCCGGCGTCAAGGGGCGCGTCATCTGGGGCGGGCTGGAGCCCTGGGGCAAGGTCTGGCGGATGGGCGCCAACGAGGCCACGAACATCTCGTTCACCCATCCCGTCAAGGTGGAGGGGCGCGACATCCCCGCCGGCAAGTACGCCCTGTTCGCCATCCCCGGCCAGGACAAGTGGACCGTCGTCCTCAACAAGGACCACGAGCAGTGGGGCGCCTTCCGCTACAAGGAGAGCGAGGACGTGCTCCGCTTCGACGTGAAGCCCCAGGCCGGGCCGGTGACCGAATGGCTGGCCTTCACCATCACCCCGGATTCCCGCTCCTCCGCGGTGGTGGAGATGGCCTGGGAGAAAGTCCGCATCCCCTTCAAGGTCGAGGCGGACGTGGACAGGATCGTCTGGTCCAAGGTCGACGCGGTTCTCGCGGCTACTCCCAAGCCGAACGACTTCATGCTGGCGACCCATTACGCCCTGGAGTCGAACACGCGGACCGCCGAAGCCGCGGCGTGGATCGACAAGGCGCTGGCCCTGCAGGAGCACGTCTGGGCCTACGAGCTCAAGGCGCGGCTGCTGCAGCGCCAGGGACGGATCGATCAGGCGCTGGAGAGCCTGGACAAGGCCATCGCCATGGCCAAGGCGGAGAACTTCGGGCAGGCTTTCGTCGACGGCCTGGAGAAGCTGAAGAAGGAGTGGAAACCGGTATGATCCCGCGCATGAAAAGGTTTGCTTCTCTGCTCGCCGCCCTCTTCCTGTCCGCGTCCGCCCAGGCGCAGGCCCCCCGGCTGCCGCAGCCGAGCCCCGCCGCGAAGGCCGCCCTGACGGTCGGTGTCACGGACGTGGAGATCGTCTATCACCGTCCCGGGGTCAAGGGGCGGACCATCTGGGGCGGGCTCGTGCCCTGGGGCGAGGTCTGGCGCCTCGGCGCCAACGAGGCCACGACGATCTCGTTCTCGACGCCGGTCAAGGTCGAGGGGTACGACGTGCCAGCCGGCACCTACGGGCTGTTCGCCATCCCCGCCAAGGACAAGTGGACCCTGATCCTCAACAAGCAGCCCAAGCAGTGGGGCGCCTACTTCTACAAGGCGGAGGAGGATCTCCTCCGCTTCGACGTCAAGCCGCAGACCGGTCCGGCCACCGAGTGGATGGCCTTCACCATGAATCCGGCCACACCCGATACTGCCGTGATCGAGATGGCCTGGGAAACCCTGCGCGTTCCCTTCACGGTGAAGGCGGACGTGGACCGGATGGTCTGGAGCGAGATCGACAAGTCCCTGGCCGGCAAGCCCGACGCGGAGGTCTATCTGACCGCCGTCCACTACGCCCTGGAGAAGGGCGCCCGCCTCGACGAGGCCATGACCTGGACGGACAAGGCCATCGCTCTGCAGGAAAACTTCTGGGCCCACGAGTACAAGGCCAAGCTCCTCCAGCGCCAGGGCAAGGTGGACGAGGCCGTGCAGCACCTGGACAAGGCCATGGCCCTCGCCAAGGGCAAGGCGCCGCAGGCGTACATCGATGGGCTGGCGAAGTTGAAGGGGGAGTGGCAGGGGTAGGGGGGCCGGAAAGGACCTAAAGGACCAAAAGGACATAAAGGACACGGAAACCCCGGCCTCGCTCTCCGTGAAGTCCTTTTCGTCCTTTAAGTCCTTTTGGTCCTTGGTGTCCTTGAGGTCCTTTTCCTAGCGATCAAAATACCCCTCCCGGGTCCGCGCCTTGTGCCCGCCCCGCACGCGCACCTCCAGCTTGTGCCAGGAGCCGTCGCCGTGGTTCCGGGTCGGCTGGTAGCCGAGCACGTACTGTTCGCGCAGCTCGCGGAGGATCTTTTGCAGCGCGGCCCCGACCTCGCCGATGTCGGGGATGACCTCCACCCGCCCGCCGCTCTCGGTCACCGCGGTCTCCAGCAGCCGGAGCTGCTCCTCGTGCCCGTTGCGGTCGCGCCAGGCCGACGAGCGCTCGATCCTCCCTCGCGAGGTCTCCTGGAGGCGAATCCAGTAGAGCAGGGCCTGGCTGCCGCGGGCGGCCCAGCGCACGTCCTCCATGCCGAGCGTGCTCTCCACGTCCACGCCGTCGCTCAACAGCACCATGACCCGTCGCCCGAGCCTGCCGTCCAGATCGCGGAGGGCGAGATAGAGATGGTCGTTGATCGCCGTGCCGCCCCGGGCGGCCACTCCCTCGACCGGCGTCAGCAGCGTGGCGGCGTCGTTGGAGAACGGCGTGCGCATCAGCAGCTCGTCCGAGAACAGCATCACCGACACCTCGTCCTGGGGCAGAACCCGCGACACGAAGGCCTTCACCCCCTCGGCCGCGGTGCGCAGGCGGGGACCCTCCATGCTGGCGCTCGCATCGAGCAGGAGGACCGCCGAGAGCGGCAGTTCTCCCCGGGAAAAGGTGGAGACGGCCTGGGGCTCGCCGTTGTCGAGGATCGCGAAGTCGGCCGCCGTCAGATCGAGGACCGCGCTGCCGGATGGACGGGTTACGGTCACGTAGAGCTGCTGCAGCTCGACGTCGATCACCTCGTCGACGCGGATCTCCGCCTCGGGAGGGAGCGGAGGGAAGGGATCCTGGAGGAGGGCTGCCAGAAGAAGAGCTGGAAGCATCAGCTCTTTCCGAGGGCCCGGGCGAGGGCGGCGAGGCGGAGGATCGACTGCTGCGTCAGGGAGCGGCGGACCTGGTCGAGGGCGGCGGTGGGCCACTGGCCGTAGCGATGGCGCGGTGAGCCGTCCGTAGCCTGGGGACGCGGCTTGATCCTGGCCAGAACCTCCCGCGCGGCGGAAGCCGAGCCCTGGCGCTCGAGCAGATAGGCGAGCTGCACCGCGAGCTGCGTCTGGTTCGGGAGACGGGCCACGGCCTGCCGCAACAGCGCGACGGCTCGATCCTGCCGGCCGTCCCGGAGCTGGAGGCGGACCAGCTCCTGGAAGGCCACGGTCTTGACCCACTCGGGCACGGGCTCCGAAATCAGCCGCTGCAGGGTCTCCCGCGCCTGCGCCGTCTTCCCGACCCGGTCGAGGTTGACCCCCAGGCGCAGGCGCGCCTCCGCGCTGCCGGGATGGGACTGGACCAGCCGTTCCAGGATGTCGACCGCCCGCGGGTAGTCGCCGTCGCGCTCGGCGCTGGCGGCCAGGAAGAGGCCCACGGCCTCGTTGCGGCCGTCCAGCGCGAGCGCCCGGTCGAGCATCGAACGGCTGGCGCTCTGCACCCCCGAGGCGAGCAGGTCGGCCGCCAGGCTGAGCAGGGCCTGGGCCGCCACGCTCTCCGAGCCGCCGCGCTCGGCATAGGCCGCGGCGAGGTCGGCGGAGGTGCGGCGGGCGCTCTCGGCCAGGTAGAGCTCCTTGCGCACCCGCAGGCTGCGGTAGAGCTCGGCATGGAGGAGCGCCAGGGGGAGCAGGACCTCGGGATCGCCCCTGGCAAGGCGCTGCGCGGTCTCCAGCTCGACTTCCCGGAGGGCTTCGGCGGACTGCGGCGACTGGCGGTAGAGCCCCGCCTCCATGTCTCCCAGGCGGGAGACGACCTGGTCCATCGGCGTGCCCGAGGCAAAGCCGCGGAGCGCCTCCTCATAGCCCTGGCGGGCGATCCGCTCCAGCTCCGCGTTGCGGCGGCGGCCCTTCGGTGCTTCGGTGGCGGCCACTGGCGGCGGCGCTCTCTCGCCGCCCAGCCGCCGGAGCTGCGCCCAGGTCGGCTCCTCGGTCAGCGGATTCTCGGAAAGGTAGAGCACGGTCAGCTCGGGCGTCTTCACATTGCTGGAGCCACCGGTCACCAGACCCGTCACCAGGATATTGGCGCGGTAGCGCCCGGTCTCCAGCTTCGGCAGGTCGAAGTCGCAGGCGAGCTGCTCCGGCGCCAGCCCGGAAGTCCGCGACCGCTCGATTACGGTGCCGGGCAGCGCCAGGACCTGCTTGCCGGCCTCGGTCCGGATTTCCAGCGTGACCGAGGGCTCGGCTGGCAGCCCGCGGCCCAGGAGCGTCACGCGCCGGGTGCGCCCGCCCGCGAGGAGCGGCAGCGAGGAGGGGAGGCCCCAGCCCTCGTCCATGAGCAGGGGAGCGAGGGAGCGTTCCAGTTCTTCGGCCGCCTCGCCGGGCCGCGCCAGCACCCAGCGCCCGCGCGGATCGCTGAACAGCGGGGGGAGGAGGATCGGACCGGCGGAGGCGGACGGCACCGTCAGGGGGAGGACCCGCAGGCTGTAGCGCAGCGTGTCGGGATCGACCACGAGCACCCGTAGCGACCCCGCTCCCGCCGGCATGTCGACCGTGCCCACGAACTTGATGCCGCTGTCGAGCACGGCCTCGCCGACCCGGGCGAGGTCGAGGCTCATCCCCTGGGCCAGGTAGTCGTTCACGGCGCCATCGGCGCCCATGGCATAGGCGTAGATTTCGACCCGCAGGATTTCGTCGCCAGGCCGGCGGCCCGTGAGGAGCCCGTTGCCCTCGATCTCCACGAGGATGGGCACGGCGAACCGGCCCTTTTCGTCCGGCTCGCTGGCGGGGACCGCGAGCGCGGCCATGGGCAGGCCGCCCCCCTCCTGCCCCGTGGTCAGCAGCGTCGCGATGGGACCCTGCAGCCCCCGTAGCGGACGGGTCTGGAGAGCGAAGGAGAGATGGTCCGCGGGCTGGGCGGCGGCAGGAAGAGCGAGAACCAGCGCCAGCGCGAAGGCGCTACGAGGCATCCTTCCCCTTGCCCTTCCTGCCCGCCTCCTCCACCTTCAGCTCGAGGCTCACCGCCGACTCGACCGCCGCGACGTCGTCCCGCACCGCGACCGCCAGCCGGTAGGTGCCGGGCCGGACCCGCACGCTCGTCGCAAACGCGCCGATCTGCCCCATGGAGGCGACCATCTGGGTGTTGGGGATGCGGACCGGCGCCTCCAGCTTGTTGCCGGAAGTGACACCGGATTCCTCCTGGGTGAGGACGAAGATCGCCAGCCGCCCCTCGTGCTCGCTGCCGTGGGGCAGCAGCATCAGCCGCGACAGGGGGATCTTGACCGAAACCGGCACGGTGTAGCTGCCGTCGCGCTCCCGCTTCCCCTTGGCCAGCTCCACCTGGACATCGAGCGGGTTCTCGGACACGTCGAGGAGGAGGGCGGCGGCGGCGCGCTCCTGGGTCCGCTGGTCGGCGGTCTTGGCGCGGTATCCCGCGGGGACGCGGAGGCGCACGCCGGGCCGGTTCACGCGCACCTCCAGGGGGTGCCAGGCGCCGTCGCCCCCCGGCGAGGAGGATCGCGGGGAGGGATACGCAAGAGAGTAATGGCGCCGGAGGTCCGACTGGAGACCCTCGGCAAGGCGCTCGATCCCCTCCAGGCTGAAGACGGCCATGCCGCCGGTGCCCTGGGTCAACAGATGGAGCGACTCCCCGGCGCCGGTCTCCGTCTGGATGGCGGAGCCGCCGACGTTGCGCGGGTCCGGCCGGCCCGAGTCCCCCCCGGCGGGGGCGGTGACATAGACAGCCACCCGGTTGGCACTGGCGCCGGCGGCGAGATCCCGGAGGGCGCCGCGGAGGTCCCAGCCCGGACGCTCCAGGTCCACGGTGCCCGAGCCGCGGGCCGCGCGGGTGGAGCGGTATTTCTCCAGCCAGGTCTGGTAGACGCCCTCGCCCGGCCGCAGATCGAAACCCGGGCTCACCAGGAGGACCACCTTGCGTCCCGGCAGGCCGGCCAGCGCGGACACGAGGCGGTCGAGGGAGACCAGGGACTGCAGCACCTCCGTCCGGCGGCGCTCGGCATAGGCCCGGACAGCGGTCAGGGAGGTGCCGGCGGCCATCTCCGAGTTCGACTGCATCTGACCGGCCACGACGCTCCCCGATCCGAGGGCAGTGGCGCTGGGCGCGTCGCCGGAGCGGATCTCGCTGAGCACGGCCCTGCGGGCGGCCTGGTCCGAGGGAATCCCGGGAGAGTCCTTCTCCAACTGCTTCAGGGCCTCGGCGAGCAGGGCGGGGTCCGACGTGAACGGCTGCACGATCCGGAGCCCCTCGCCCAGGCGCGCGACCAGGACCCGGTCCGCCGCTCCCAGCAGACGGTCGAGCTGCCGGCCGATGCCCGCGTAGGCCGAAGACCGCTCGGCCGGCTGGATCTGCGCATCGTCGAAGAGGAGGACCAGGTGGAGAGGCGCGGTCTGCGCGTCGCGCTCGCCCGCGGAAAAGTGGGTGACCCGCACCGGCTGGCCGTCGTCCAGCACCTCGAAGTCCTCCGCCGTCAGGTCCGCGACCGGCGCCCCGTCCTCGCCCGTGGCCACAACATCCACGTTCACGACCTCGACGTCGAGCTCGTCCGCGAAGCGCGGCTCCTGGGCGTGGGCTGCCGTGCCCAGGAGGAGCGCCAGGAGGAGGACCTTCATGGGGGCTATCCGCCTACGAGGGGAACCAGCTTCAGAAAGGTGACCTGGGTCTCCGGCTGCACGCGGATCTCTTCGTCGAGAGACTCGATCTGCCGGTCGTTCACGAGGAGGACGAAGCCGTTGCGGCCGAAGGCTTCGAGGGCGGCGCTGCTCTGCGCGTGCCAATCCAGCTTGCGCTGCTCCCGGAACTTGTAGCCGTTGAGCTCGCGCTCGGTGTCGACGGGCTGTACCAGTCCCAGGAAGCGCTCGGGGAGGGCCGTGTTGTATGCCCTCACCTCCTCGAAGACGCGGGCGCGGATCAGCTCTCGCGCGGTGATCGTGGGGTCCGGCAGGTGGAGCGTGAGGCTCTGCCTCCGCTCCCCCGAAGTCGTCTCGTCGTGGATGGTCAGGGCGGTGCTCATTGCTTCTCCTTCTGCAGTAGGGCTCCCGCCATTGTAGCCGAGGGCTGCGTGTTAATCTGAAACCCTCATGTGGAAATGGCTCCGTGAGCTCGTGCAGGCTCCTGCCGAGAAGGCCGAGAAGACCGCGCCGCCGCCCGACGTTTCGAGCGGATTGCTCGACGCGCTCTGGCAGCAGGCCCTCCCTCCAGAGGAGGCACGGGAATACAACTACGGCCGCGTCATGCTCCGGGATCATGCCGCCGGCCAGGAGATGCTCGCCCTCGACGGGCTCTCTCAGGCGAGCCTGGTCGTAGAGGCGCTTCGCAGGCAGATGGATCTCACCCTCGGCGCCAAGCGCGGCTATCACATCAACAACCAGATGGCGGCCCTTCCCAAGGTGGCCGCCCAGTTGCTGCGCCGCAATCCGGACTTCCAGGAGGAGCATCTCGTGGCCCTGGCGGAGACGGCGGTCAGGGCCAGGCAACGTATCGGCGATCTGCCCTTGCCGGGGCTCCTGCGAGCCTTCGAAAACCATGTGCGGAAGCAGGGTCTTGGCGCGGCCGTGCGCGGCGCCCTGACGTCTCTGGTCCAGGCCCTGGAAGCCGCTAGCCCGTACAAGGAGGTGACGCAGACCCTGGAAGGTCTCCGGCGCCTCCTGCGAAACGAGCTGCCGCCGGAGCCCGGGCTGCGCCGCGGAGACGCCTGGGCCGACGACCTCCTGGACGCGCTCGGCAACTTACCCTCCGAAGAGGAGGCGGCCTGGCAGGACCTCCTCGCTCACTGCGCGACGGCTACCGCTTCCAAGCCGTCGTCGAAATGGCTCGCCCGGGCGAAGGAGCTGGCGAGCGGACTGGATCTGGCTACGATCCTGGCCTCCTCCCTGGGCCGGATCGGCGAGCCGGGCATCCCGAGGGTGCATAACTTCATGGGGCACCAGTACGAGCGCGACCGCACCCTTCTCGACGACACCCAGACCGACCTTCTGCGCGGCCTGGTCTGGTGCGCCGGCCTGGTGGACCACCCCGCGCTCGCCGCCGCCCTCGGCAGCGCCGCGGAGGCCTGTTTCCGGAAGATCGCGAACCATGGTCCGCGCAATGCCAAGGTGGGCAACGCCTGCCTGGAGACCCTGAGCCGTCTGGATAATCCGTCGGCCGTGGCCCAGCTCAGCCGCTTGCGCACCCGGGTCCGGCACCCCTCCTCGCGCAGGCAGCTCGAAACCGCCCTGGACAAGGCGGCGGACCGCCAGGGCCTCACCAAGGGCGAGCTGGAAGAGATGTCGGTCCCCACCCAGGGCCTCACCGAAGTGGGGCTGCGCCGGGAGGCCCTGGGCGATTTCACCGCCGAGCTGCAGGTCACCGGTACGGCCGCCATCGAGCTGGTCTGGTTGAAGCAGGGCAAGCGGCAGAAGTCCGTGCCCAAGACGGTCAAGGAGAGCCACGCGGAGGAGCTGAAGGCCCTGATTGCTGCGGCCCGGGAGATCCAGAAGCTCCTCCCAGGCCAGCGCGACCGCCTGGAGCGGCTCTATCTGTTCCCGCGGGATTGGGACCTCGCCACCTGGCGCGAGCACTACCTGGATCATCCCCTGGTGGGGACCCTGGCGCGCCGCCTGATCTGGAGGTTGGCCCAGAAGGAGGGAAACCAGGCCGGCTTCTGGCGCGAAGGCCGCATCGTGGACGCCGAGGGGCAGCCGCTCGATTTTTCCGAGGATGTCCGCGTCACCCTCTGGCATCCCCTGGACTCCCCCGCGGACGAGGTCCTGGCCTGGCGCACCTGCCTCGAAGCCTGGGAAGTGGTCCAACCCTTCAAGCAGGCGCACCGCGAGATCTACCTGCTCACCGAGGCCGAGCAGCAGACGGCCACCTACTCGAACCGCTTCGCCGCCCACATCCTCAAGCAGCACCAGCTCGCGGCGCTCTGCAAGCAGCGGGGCTGGACCTACTCGCTCCAGGGGGAGTTCGACTCGCACGACACTCCGACCCTGGAGATCCCGGAGCACGGTCTCCGGGTCGAGCTCTGGGTCGAGGCGGGCACCGGCGAGATCTCGGAGGCGGGCATCTACCTCCACGTCGCCACCGACCAGGTACGATTCTCCGGCCTGGCCGGCGCGCCGCGGCTCCTGGAACAGATTCCGCCCCTTCTGTTCTCCGAGCTGATGCGCGACGTCGACCTCTTCGTGGGCGTCTGCAGCGTGGGTAACGACCCCAACTGGGTCGACGGCGGAGACCGCCCGGGAATGGGTTACTGGCACAACTACTCCTTCGGCGAGTTGGGGGAGAGCGCTCGCACCCGCCGCGAGCTGCTCGGGCGGCTGGTGCCCCGCCTCAAGATCGCGGACCGCTGCACCCTGGCCGAGCGCTTCCTCGTGGTCCGAGGGGATCGGAGGACCTACAAGATTCACCTGGGCAGCGGCAACATCCTCATGGAGCCGAACGACCAGTACCTCTGCATCGTCGCGGACCGGTCTTCTCGCGCGGAACAGCCCGTCCTCCCCTTCGAGGGGGACGGCACCCTGGCTGTCATCCTCAGCAAGGCCTTCCTCCTGGCGGAAGACACGAAGATCGCCGATCCCCAGATCGTGGGCCAGCTCGGAAGGTGAGCGCGTCCTTGCAGATTGAACATCGGATGTTCAATCTGCAAGGAACCCCCGCTACTGCAGCTCAAGAGCGAAGGAGATCGCTGCGCGGACCTCCTTCAACGCCGAGTCGGGTAGTCGGCCGAGCCGCCGCTCCAGCCTGGCTAGGGGCAGAGATGAAATGCCTTGCACATTGGCAAAGGAGTCCTCGCGGAGAAAGCTCAAGGAAGGGAGCACGACTTCGTATCGGCTGCCGCGATGCTGCGTCGTCAGGGGTATGAAAATGACCAGAGCCCTGGGGGCGTTGTCATCGTGCCTTGACACGATGACAACAGGCCTGGTCTTGGCAGCCATCCCAAGATCGGCCAGCCAGACCTCACCGGGATAGAGGCTCATCCAAAAGGTCGAGGACTTCCTGCTCGACTGCGCGGGAGCGGAGAAAATCAAGGGACCCGGTATCGGCGAGATCCATGATCTCGGCCACCAGGGATTCCACCTTTCGGGAAACCTCAGGTTCCCATTGGTCGAGCTTCTCCGCAAGCTGCCGGACGAGTGGAGACATGCCCATAGGATACTCAGTTTCTGGATGGCGTCAAGAACCGGAAGGGGCGGGCGAGCCCGCCCCTGGATAAGATTACTACGGCTGCTGCACGATCCTGACGTCGTCCACCGCCGCCTCCACCAGGCTGGCGCCGCTCGCGTCGGCGGCCAGGATGCGGATGCGGACCGTCTGCCCCGCGAAGGAGTTGATGTTGATCGCCGGCGAGGCAGCCCAGACCGCGTCGTCGTCGTTGCCGGCTCCCACCTCCTCGAACACCGTCGAGGTCGTCGCGCCCACCACCTGCACCCGGAGGAAGTCCGCGGTCGACGCGTTGTTGCCGTGCGCCATGTAGAAGGAGAAGGAGAGCGTCAGCGTGCCGGTCGCGGGCAGGGCGATCGGCGGCGACTGGATTGTGGTCGTGCCGCCGTCGATGTCGAAGGCGCCGGCCGAGGTGCCGGCCAGGCGGCCGGTCACCAGGTCGTTGACCCCGCTCACCGTCGTGCCGAGCTGCTTGGGACCGCTGGAGTTGGTGTCTTCCGGATTCCCCCGCTCCCACAGGCCGAGCGTGGCCGTGTCCGTGCCCAGCGGGTTCACCGTCCACCCCAGGCTCGTCTCGAAGTTGTCGAAGAAGACCGTGACCGGCGGATTGCCGCCGCCCGCGGCCACGTCGCCCGTCACCACCAGGGAGAAGGGCTGGGGGCCGCTCGGCACGTTGAAGGCCTTCACCGACACGGTGTACGTCCCCGCGGCCGGAGCGTTCAGCAGCACCTGCTCCAGCGTATTGCGCCGGTCCGAAGCACCGCCGGTCGTGGACTGGCCGGAGGTGAAGACGTTGCCCCGCCAGATCGTTCCCGTCGGGCCGGTGACGGTCAGGTCCAGGTCGTTGACAAGGTTTACGCTCGCCGCCGGAGTCGACGGGAAGTCGGTCCAGGCGAGCGTCGTCTTGAACGGCTCGCCGCTGCCGACTGTGAACTGCCAGGTCTGCTCGGCGGTCGAGCCCGTGGCGAAGCCGGTGTTGTCGTCGCGCACCCAGAGCTCCCGCGCCTGCCCGGTGAAGAACAGGGCGTTCTCCAGCAGCACCCGTCCCCAGCCTTGGCAGTTGGCCGGGATGGCGGTGGTCCCCGTCATGTTCACCGCCGAATTGACCAGCGTCGCCTTGAGCAGCGCGGCCGAGGGGGTGAAGCCGTTCGCGGAATTCTCGCTGCCGGTGGGATACCACCCGTCCGTGTAGTACTGGCGGATCAGGGCGGTCAGGCCGGCGGCGCCCGGAGAGGCCATGCTGGTGCCGCTCATCGAGATCGTGCCGCAATTGTTCGTCGTGACGTTGACGTCGTTGTTGGCCGAGACGATGCTCGATCCCGGCACCGTGATGTCCGGCTTGATGCGGCCGTCGAGCGTCGGGCCGCAACTGGAGAAGGAAGCCATGCTGTTGGCGCTCGTGCCGCGCAGGGTGGCGCCCACGGACACGCCGCTCTTGGCCGTCGAAGGGCTGCCGACCGAGCTAGACCCCGGCCCCGAGTTGCCCGCCGCGAAGAAGATCAGGAAATCCTTGTGATTCCACATGAACTCGTCCACGTCCTGGCTGCCCGACGAGTAATTGTTCTGCACGCCCGAGTTCTCGTTGTCGCCCCAGGAGTTGGTGTGGATGCGCGCGCCCTGGGTGTAGGCCTGCTGGAAGATGGGGTTGAGGTCCACCACCGGGCAGCCGATGCCGGGCAGGTCGCCGCAGTTGTCCGTCTGGAAGCCGCCGTCCTGGATGACCAGCTTGGCGCCGGGGGCCATGCCGTCCGCGGTGTTGTGGAGGAGGAGGTTGGCGAAGTTGTCGCCCGCGACCGTGCCGGCCACGTGGGTGCCGTGATCGTGGGTGTCCCACTCCGTGTTGCCGATGCCGCCGTTGCACTCGTTCGACCAGAGGAAGTTCACCGCCACGACCTTGCGCTGGCTCTGATTGGCCACCGTGCCGCCGTTGCAGGCGTTGGTGGGAGGGAGGCCCAGTCCGGTATCTCTGAAAAAGCACATGTCGGGATCGATGCCCGTGTCGAGGACCGCGACCGTCTGTCCCTCGCCGAAGATCCCCTGGCTGAAGATCGGCGTGGTCTGGCCGCCGGAGAGGCCCGACTGTCCCACCCAGACGGTGGTGTCGTTGAGCAGCGCCCGCCGGGGCTCGATGTCGATCCAGAACACCTCGCCGAGCTGGGCGAGAGCCTCGCGGTGCGCCGCGATCTCGGACGGCGTGAGCAGCAGGCGGACGCGAGAAAAGCGCTCGCCTCGGCCCCAGCCCACCACGCCTGGCACGCCCAGCTCGTCCCGGATCTGGCGCACGACCTCGCGCACCTCGGCATCCGGGAACACCTGCAGCATCACGATCCGGGGCTGCTCCTCGGCCCCGGATCCATTGCGGGCGAAGTCGAAGGCGGGGATCTCGGAGACCGTCCGCGACATCCGGTACCAGGGATGGTAGAGGCCGGCCCAGCTCGCGCCGAGCGCCTTGGCCTTCTGCCGCCATCCGGCGGGCATCTTCGCGAGATATGCGTAGTGGGGAAGGTAGGCGTAGACCTCCAGGCTCGCCTCGCGCAGGGCCTTCTCCTGCTGCGCGGTGACCGGGCCGGGGAACTTGACGATCACGACCTCGCCGGCGCCCAGCTTGTCGCCGGGCGCCCGCAGGGCCTCGGGGATGGCCGGCATGGGCCGGCCGGTGTCGATGACATGGGAGTTGAGAAGGATCAGCCTCGACTCATCCGCCGCCTGCGTTTGCGCCTGGGCCAGGCTCGAGCCCAGGAACAGCACCGCGGCGCTCCACCCGCACAGCAGTCTTCTCTTCATGAATTCCTCCGTACCGCAGAATCTTCGTTTCAGGGAAGCGGACTTCGGACATCTCTGAAATGAAAGGTGCGGACGGAGGCCGGGGGTGAGCCGTGCCCGGGGGGCAGGCGTTTGGCCTCTTTGGTCACGCGTCGGGCATGACCCATGAACCAGGTTGGGAGCGAGCCGGCTGACAGTGGCGAGCCGTGGCGCTCTCGCGGTATGATCACGGACGCCAGCCTGGAGGTCGTCAACCCCATGTCCCATTCAGCCACCACCTCATTTCAGCGAGCGCTTGAGATGATTGAAGGGCTGCCGGAAGAGCAGCAGCAGGATCTGGTCGAGATCGTCCGGAACCGGCAGAGAGAGCGGCGCCGCGAAGCGCTTGCAGCCAGCATCGCGCAAGCCAGGGAGGAGCTCGCCCGTGGCGAGGTGCGGCGAGGTACGGTGGATGACCTGATGGCGGATCTCAACGAGTGAGGGAGCTCCTCTGGAGCAGCACCTTCCGCCGCGCCCTCCGCCGGACCATCAAGCGTCAGCCCCATCTGCTCGCTGACATCGAGGCGACGCTGCGTGTCCTCCAGTCAGACCCGTTCGCATCACAACTTGCCCCGCAGCTCGCGCACGCCCGCCTGCTCGTGCAGACGCACCAGCCAGCGCAACGCCTCCTCTATCACCGCCTTCTTCGTCCTCAAACCCGTGAGCTGCCACGCCTGCTGGAACAGCTTCTCGTCCAGATCCATGCTCGTGAACACGCACTCCTCCTGGGGAGTCCCCGGCCATATGCCTTCCTGGAGGATTCATACGGATGACGCTCCCGTTATATACCCGGCCCCGGCGGAGATATGGCGGAGCCCCGTCCCTGCCGCGGACGGGGCAGATCCATATACGCGGCGCGTCCACGCAATGTGGCGAGGGCTTTTCCATATGCGTGGAGGCCGTGGGTATATGGGAAAAGGGTCGCTCCATATGCCGGCCGCGCCAGAGCATTGGGTAGGCACCTCGGGCATATGGGTAGATATAGCTACCCATTGGTTCGCCCTCCAATCTTCCGTTCGGCCATCAACCCCGGCGTGGCGACCCTTTCCCCTGTTGAGGGGCGCGCGCCCTTGCCCACCCGGCTGAGCGAGCTTCGGGCTGGACGGCGTGGTCGCCGCCGTGGAGCTACGGTCACCCGCTGAGCCT
>DASUNJ010000791.1:0-19826 GCA_036277235.1 Thermoanaerobaculia bacterium
CTGCAGGACACGATGACCTTCGGCAACCTCACCGCCAACGTCGGCCTCCGGTACGACATCCAGGGCGGCGAGAACCTCTCCACGACGGTGCTGGCGAACTCGGCCTACCCCGAGATCCTGCCGGCCGTCTCCTTCGCCGGCGGCGACATCGGTTTCGAGTGGAAGTCGCTGACTCCCCGTCTCGGCCTGACGTACGCCATGGGCGAGAGCCGTCAGACCCTGCTGCGCGCCAGCTACTCCCAGTTCGCCGACCAGCTCGGCACCGGCAACGGCGTGGCCATCAACCCGCTGTACGGCGCCACCTACGCCTACTTCTACTACGCTGACCGCAACGGCAACGGCACCGCCGATCCGGGCGAGGTCCTGACCACACCCGGGCCGCACAACGTCAGCGGCAACTACGACCCGCGCAACGGCGGCCTGCTGATCTCCAACGGCGTGTCTTCGTCCCTTGACGCGCCGATCACCGACGAGCTGCTGCTCGGCGTCGAGCACGCCCTCCGTCCGGAGTTCGTGGTCGGCGTGAACCTCACCTACCGCCTCATCTCCGACATCATCGACAACGAGCGCCTGGTCTTCGAGGGCGACCCGTACTCCGCCGGCAACATCGACCAGATCGGCCGCAAGCACCGGGCGAGCGACTACCAGGCCAGGACGACCACGGTCACCCTGCCCAACGGCAGCACTCGCACCGTCACCTACTACGAGCTCAGGCCGGGCATCGTCTCCCGCGGCGGCACGTTCACCGAGAACGGCGACCGCGAGCAGGAGTTCCTCGGCGCTTCGCTGACCTTCAACAAGCGTCTCGCGAACCGCTGGATGCTCCGCGGCAACTTCTCCTGGCAGGACTGGACCTGGAACGTTCCCCAGAGCGAGCGCGAGGATGACACCCCGCTGCTCGGCGGTGGCCGGGACGGCGACCCCGTCCTTCAGGGCTCGGGCACCGGCTCGGGCGCCAAGGGCGGCGTCTACATCAACTCCAACTGGTCCTACAGCGTGAACGGTCTCTACCAGATCGCTCCGGACCGCCCGTGGGGCTTCAACGTCGCGGGCAACCTGACCGGCCGTGAGGGATATCCCATCCCCTACTTCCGGCGCCTGGGCCGCCAAGGCATCCCCGTTCCGGTGCAGGTTGAGCTCACCGACGGCCCGGACGAGTTCCGGACCGACGACATCAACGTCTTCGACGCCCGCGTCGAGAAGGAGTTCACCTTCTCCGACTTCGGGCTCACCCTCGGCGTGGACGTGTTCAACGTCCTCAACGAGAACTTCGTGCTGCAGCGGCGGCACCAGACCAATATCGCGGCGACGAACAACGTCACCGAGATCCTCAGCCCGCGCATCTTCCGTCTCGGCGCGCGTCTGAGCTTCCGGTAAGCCGTACTTCCTGTCGTTTGATGGAGCGCCGGGGGTTCGCCCCCGGCGCTTTTGTTTGATCCCATCCCCCCTCTCCCCGGCCCTCTCCCCCGTGCCGGGGGAAAGGGAGCCCTCCCAGGGTGTGAGTGGTATATTCCGGAGCCGCGCCGAAGGCGCAATAAACCGGGGTGTGTCCCTGTTGAGGGACATGAACCAGAGCACCCAAGGAGAAGATCAATGCGCCATAAGAATCTGGTTTTTTCGCTGCTGCTGCTTCTGCTCCTCGCTGGCCTGCCCGCCTTCGCCCAGCAATGGGCCGGCAGGGGCCGCCTGCACGGGGAGATCAAGGACGAGCAGGGCCGCCCCGTCGAGGGCGCCACGGTCTGGTTGCGTCCGGGCGACGCGGCCATCGACCCGAACAATCCGGGCGAGGGCCCGAAGCCCATCACCACGAACAAGAACGGCAAGTGGTCGGTCCTGGGTCTCGCGGGAGGGGCCTGGCGGGTCCTCATCCTCAAGGAGGGCTTCCTGCCTTCCGAGGGCAACGTCAGGGTCGCCGAGTCCGGCCCGCCGCCGCAGGCCATCAACATCGGCCTGAAGTCCATGTCGGCCGCCGACGTCAAGGCCGCCGAGGCGGCCCAGGGGCCCAGCGTCCTCGATGTGATCGAGGAGGGCAACCAGCTCCTGACGCAGGAGAAGTTCGCCGAGGCCCGCGCCGCCTATGAGAAGGCCCTGGTCCAGCTCGAGCCGGAGAACCATCCGGCCATCATGCGCGGCATCGCCCGCACCTGGTTCCAGGAGAAGCAGCCCGACAAGGCCGTCGAGGTGCTGAAGCAGGCCCTTCAGATCAAGCCCGACGACGTCGAGAGCCTGCGGCTGATCATCAACCTCCTCGTGGCCCAGGGCAAGGAGAAGGAGGCCGCCGAGTACATGGCCAAGCTCCCCCAGGGCGAAACGGTGGACCCGGCCACGCTGCTCAACATCGGCATCAAGTTCTACAACGACGGCAAGATGGCGGAAGCCCTGACCGAGTTCAACAAGGTCGTCGGCGAGAACCCGAACCTGCCGGATGCCTACTACTACCGCGGCCTCGCCTATCTCGCCTCGGGCAAGTCGGCCGAGGCCAAAGCCGATTTCCAGAAGCTCCTGGAGCTCGATCCGAAGCACGCCAACGCGGACGAGGCCCGGGAGTTCCTGAAGTCGATGTAACCCCCCCGGCATGCGCCGACCGCTAGCCGTCTCCCTCGCGCTCGTCCTCCTGACCGTCCTCGGATGTCGAGGAGAGGGGGGGAGTGCAGGAGACGGCGGCGGCATTTCGAAGCGGCCCGGCGAAGCGGTCGACGTCATCCTGGTCACCATCGACACGCTGCGCGCCGACTCGCTCGGCTTCGCGGGCAACCGGGAGGTCTCCACCCCGGTGCTCGACCGGCTGGCCGCGGCCGGCCGGGTCTACGCGAACGCCCACGCCCACAACGTCGTCACGCTCCCCTCGCACGTCAACATCCTGACCGGCCGCTACCCGTTCGAGCACGGGGTGCGCGACAACAGCGGCTTCACCCTGCCGGAGACGGTGCCGACCCTGGCCGGGCTGCTCAAGCAGGCCGGCTATGCCACGGCGGCCTTCGTCGGCGCCTACCCGCTGGACTCCCGCTACGGGCTCGGCCACGGGTTCGACGTCTACGACGACGACTATGCCCGCGGCTCGAACCCCGCGGAGTTCGCCATGGCCGAGCGCCGCGGCGACCAGGTGATCGCCCCGGCGCTGTCCTGGTGGCAGTCCCAGAAAGGCAAGCCCCGCTTCCTCTGGGTCCACCTCTACGATCCGCACGCTTCCTACGATCCGCCGGAGCCGTTCAGGTCCAGGTACGCGGGCAAGCCCTACCTGGGCGAGATCGCGGCCACGGACTCGTTCCTCGCTCCGCTGCTGGAGCCCGTGCTGGACGGCAAGGAGACTCCCGCCTTGGTAGTGGTCACGGCCGACCATGGCGAAGCGCTGGGAGATCATGGCGAGCTGACTCACGGCCTGTTCGCCTACGAGGCCACGCTGCGCGTGCCCCTGGTCGTCTGGGGAGCCGGCGTGAGCCCGGGCCGGGACGAGCGCTGGGCGCGGCACGTCGACATCGCCCCCACCGTGCTCGGGCGGCTCGGGATCGACCCGCCCGAGGGCCTCCCCGGCCGCTCGCTCCTGGAAGCTCCAACGGAAGGGGATTCCTATTTCGAGGCGCTCTCGACCAACTTGAACCGCGGCTGGGCTCCCCTGCGCGGGGTGATCCGCGGCGGCAGCAAGTGGATCGAGCTGCCAGTGCCCGAGCTCTACGACCTGCCCAGGGACCCCGGCGAGCAGAAGAACCTCTCCGGCGAGGAGAGGAGGACCGTGGCGGCCCTGCGCTCCGCCCTTCCCGAGGAGGCGGTCTGGCCGCCGCGCAAGGGCAACGTCTCGCCCGAGGAGGAGCGCCGCCTGCGCAGCCTCGGTTACTCCGTGGGCGGCGGCCCGGCGAAAGCCGTCTACACGGCGGACGACGATCCCAAGAACCTGATCGGGGTCGATCGTAGGCTCCACCAGGTGATCGACCTCTACTCCCGCGGTAGCTATGAAGAGGCCGCGCGCCTGGCGCGGGAGGTCATCGCCGAGCGGCCGGAGCTCGCCGAGGCGTACGAGCACGCCGCCCTCTCGCTGCGCCAGCTCGAGCGCCACGCCGAGGCGGTCGAGGTGCTCCGGAGCGGGCTGGGCAAGGTGGTGGCGGACGAGTTGCTGCGGCGCCAGCTTGGCCAGGCTCTCGCGGAAACCGGCCGGGGCGCGGAGGCGGTCGAGGTCCTGCAACCCTTCGCCGAGACCGGCGATGCCCCCACGCTCGCCGCCCTGGGGATCGCGCTCTCCGACGCCGGCCGCCATGCCGAGGGCGAGCAGGTGCTGCGCAAGCTCGTGGCCCAGGACGATTCCGATCCCAAGGCGCACGAGAACCTGGGCATCGTGCTGCTCCGCATGACCCGGGCGGCCGAGGCCCGCGATCATCTGAAGAAGGCGATCGCGCTCAACGACCGGCTGCCGATCGCCTGGAACACCCTCGGCGTGGCGCTCTACCAGCTCGAGGGTCCGGAGGCGGCTCTCGGCGCCTGGCGCAGGGCCTACGAGCTCGATCCCCGGCAGTACGACGCGCTCTACAACACCGGGCTGGTCGCGGCGAGCCTCGGCCGCCGGGACGAGGCGCGCGCCGCCCTCTCCCAGTTCGCCCGCACCGCTCCCCCGCAGCGCTTCGAGGCGGACATCCGCAAGGCGCAGGCGCTCCTCCAGGAGATCGGGGGATGAAGGCCCTTTCCGTCCTTTCTGTCCTTTTGGTCCTTTCCGCCTGCGGCGGCAAGCCCGAAAAGGGCCCGATCATCCTCATCTCGATCGACACCCTGCGCTCCGACCGCCTGCCCGCCTACGGCTACGGCAAGGTCGCGACCCCGGCGATCGACGGCCTGGCCGAGGACGCGATCCTCTTCGAGCGGGCTTACAGCCACTACCCGCTGACCCTGCCGTCCCATGTCTCGATCCTCACGGGCGAGCTGCCGCCGGTACACAAGATCCGGGACAACGTCGGCTACCTGTTCGAGAGCGAGAAGCACCCCTACCTGCCGCGGCTGCTCAAGCAGGCCGGGTACGAGACCGGCGCCGCGGTGTCGGCCTTCGTGCTGCGGCCCGAGACCGGGCTGGCCAAGGGTTTCGATACCTACGAGGCCAATCTCAAGCCGGAGCTGGGGCAGAGCCTCGACAGCGTGATCCGCTCCGGAGCCGAGACCCTGAAGCTCGCCCTGCCCTGGCTCCAGGCGCGCGCGGCGAAACCGTTCTTCTTCTTCTTCCACATCTACGAGCCGCACGCGCCCTACGAGCCGTCCTACGATGCCGACGTCGCCGCCGCCGACGCGGTGATCGGAGACCTCCTCGCCGAGCTGAAGCGCCTGGGGATCTACGACCGCGCCACGATCGTCCTGCTGTCGGACCACGGCGAGGGTCTCGACGACCATGGGGAGAAGCAGCACGGGATCTTCCTCTACCGCGAGACGATCCAGGTCCCGCTCATCGTCAAGCTGCCCGGCGGGGAGCGGGGAGGCGAGCGGGTCTCGGCGCCGGCCCAGCTCGTAGACGTGGCGCCGACCCTGCTCTCCCTGGCGGGGGTGGAGATCCCGGGCGAGCTTACCGGCTCGTCGCTCCTGGAGCTCCCGGAGGAGCCCCGGCAGATCTACTCGGAGACCTTCTACGCGCGCATTCACTATGGCTGGAGCGATCTCGCCTCGATCGTCGCGGATCGCTTCCACTACATCGAGGCGCCCGAGTCGGAGCTCTACGACCTCGCGGCCGATCCGGGCGAAAGGCGCAACGTGCTCGCCGCCGAGCGCCGGACCTACTCCTCGCTGCGGCAGGCGATGAAGGCGCACGACCGCCGGCTCGTCGCTCCGGCCGCGGCCGATGAGGAGACCGTGGCCAAGCTGGCGGCGCTGGGCTACATCGGCAGCTCCATGGCCGAGCACGAGGGGCCGCTGCCGGATCCCAAGACCCAGCGCCACATCCTCTCCGACCTGGAGGAGGGGCTCGAGGCCAACCATCAGGGCCGCTGGGGCGATGCGGCGGCGCTGTTCGAGCGCCTCCTGGCGGCCAATCCGAACATGCAGGACGTATGGGCGTACTATGCCAATGCGCTCCACAAGCTGGGCCGGGACGAGGAATCGGCCGAGGCTTATGAAAAGGCGCTCAAGCTCTCGGGCGGCTCGCCGCAGCTCGCCCTGGCCACGGGCTCGAAGATGTTGGAGCTGCGCCGTTTCGACGACGCCCGGAACCATGCCGAGCTGGCCCTGAGCGCTCTTCCGGGCCGGGCCTACGACCTGCTCACCGAGATCGCTCTCGAGGAGGGCGACGAGGAGGAGGCGCTGGCGGTCATGCGCAAGGCGATCGCCGAAGACCAGGCCAGCGAGGCCCTGCGGCGCCAGTTGGCTCTCAGCCTGTCGCGCCGCGGCCAGCCGGGCGAGGCCATCGCGCTCCTTCAGCCGCTCGCGCAGACCGCCGAGCCGCCGACGCTCAACGCGCTGGCCATCGCCCTGTCCGACTCCGGGCGCCACGCCGAGGCCGTCACCGTGCTGCAACGGGCTTTGCAGAAGGATCCCAAGAACGCCCATGCCCACGAGACGCTCGGCATGGTCGCGCTGCGCCAGAAAAACCCGCAGGAGGCGAGCGGGCACCTGCGGCGCGCTCTGGAGCTCAACGACAAGCTGCCGATCGCCTGGAACACCCTGGGCGTGGCCCTCTACCAGATCGAAGGGCCGGCCGCGGCGGTCGACGCCTGGAAGCGTTCCGTGGAGCTCGACCCGAAGCAGTACGACGCCCTCTACAACCTGGGGCTGGTCGCGGCGCAGGTGGGCCAGCGGGCCGAAGCGCGCAAGGCCCTGCGCCAGTTCGTCGACACCGCGCCGCCCCAGCGCTTCGCCGCGGACATCCGCAAGGCGCAAGGCATCCTGAGGGAGATCGGGGGATGAAAAAGGTCCTTTATGTCCTTTTCGTCCTTTTGGTCCTTTCCGCCTGCCGCGGGGGCGGCAGCTCCGAGCCCGGCCCCTACGAGGACGCCCCGATCATCCTGATCTCGGTGGACACGCTGCGCTCCGACCGGCTGCCCGCCTACGGCTACGGCAAGGTCAAGACGCCGGCGATCGACGCCTTCCGCCAGGACTCGGTGCTCTTCGAGCGCGCCTACAGCCACGTGCCGCTGACGCTCCCCTCCCACGCCACGATCCTCTCGGGACGGCTCCCGGGCGAGCACGGGGTGCGCGACAACAGCGGCTATCTCTTCGATTCCAAGCGGACGCCGTACCTGCCGAAGATTCTCAAGGAGGCCAGGTACAAGACGGGCGCCGCCGTCTCGACCTTCGTGCTGCGGGCCGAAACCGGCATGGCCGAAGGGTTCGACTTCTACGAGGCCGATATTGACGTCCGCGCCACCGAGTCGCTCGGCAACAGCCAGCGCTCGGGCCGCGAGACCTCCCGCGCCTCTTTGAAGTGGGTGGAGTCGGTCGCCTTCGAGCCCTTCTTCCTGTTCTTCCACATCTACGAGCCGCACACGCCGTACGCGCCCGAGGCGGCCTTCGCGAGCTATCCGGACCCGTATGACGGAGAGGTGGCGACCGCGGATGCCATCGTCGGCGAGCTGCTGGAGGGGCTCAAGGCGCAGGGCGTGTACGACAAGGCGATCGTCATCCTCCTCTCCGACCATGGCGAGGGGCTGCGGGATCACGGCGAGCAGGAGCACGGCATCTTTCTCTACCGCGAGGCGCTCCAGGTGCCGCTGATGCTCAAGCTTCCGGGCGGTGAGCGGCGGGGAGCCACGGTCAAGTCCCCGGCGCAGCTTCTCGACGTCTTTCCCACGCTCCTGAAGCTCGCCGGGCTATCCGTCCCCGAGGGCACTCCGGGCGCCTCGCTCCTCGCCCTGGACGGTCCGGACGCGCCGGAGCGCACCCTGTTCGCCGAGACCTATTACCCGCGGCTCCACCTGGGCTGGAGCGAGCTCTTCTCGGCGGTCCGCGGCAATTCGCACTACATCGAGGCGCCCGAGGCCGAGCTCTACGACCTGGCCGCCGATCCGGCGGAGAAGACGAACGTGCTCACCCGCGAGCGGCGGACCTACGCGGAGCTGCGCAAGGCGATCGAGGGCGACAAGGTGCCCCTGGCCGCGCCGTCCGCCGTGGACGAGGAGACCGCGAGCAAGCTCGCCTCTCTCGGCTATATCGGCTCGGCCGTGAACGCCGGTGACGGCCCCCTGCCCGATCCCAAGGGGAAGATCCACACGCTGGACGACCTGGGCAAAGCCCTCCACACGTTCTCCCTGCAACGCTACGCCGAGGCCGTGCCCCTCTTCCAGGGGCTGGTCGAGGCCAACCCGCTCATGCTCGACGCCTGGGAAAACCTCGGCCAATCGCTGCAGAAGCTCGGCCGTTACGACGAGGCGCTCGCCGCCTACGACCAGGCGATGAAGGTCTCGGGGGGCGCGGGCCACGTGGCGCTCGCCATGGCCTCGGCGCTGTTCGACATGAAGCGGTTCGACGAGGCGCGCAAGCACGCCGAGATCGGCCTGCCGACCAGCCCGGCCGTGGCGCACAACCTGCTCGCCCAGATCGCCCTCCAGGAGAAAGACCTGCCCAGGGCCGAGAAAGAGGCGCGCGCGGCGCTCGCGGCCCGCGGCTCGCGGCTCGGCCCGGTGGTGACGCTGGCCAGCATCCTCCAGGTCCAGGGCAAGCTGGAGGAAGGGCTGCGGCTCACCGATCAGGCCGTCGGCGAGATGAGCGCGGGGCAGAAGTTCCCCGGGCTGTTCCTGGTGCGGGGAGACTTGCTCGCCCGCCTGGGCCGCGCCGGAGAGGCCGAGGAGGCCTTCCTGCGCGAGATCCGCGACTTCCCCGGCGACACCGCGGGCTACACCCGGCTCGCCGCCCTCTACGCCTCGGCGGGCCGGCCTCAGGACGCGGTCGCCGCGATCCGCACCATGATCGAGAACCAGAGATCGCCGGCTGCCTATGTGGCGGCCGTCAACACGCTCCGCATCCTGGGCGATCCGCAAGGAGCGGCCGCCCTGCTGCGGCACGCCATGGCCCTGCATCCCGACAGCAAGGAGCTGCGGGCGCTGGCCGGCTGATGCCGCCCGTCCAATTCAGGAGTCAAAGATGAAGATTCACAAGACCGCGCTTCTCCTCGCCTTCCTGTCCGCCTGCTCGCCGGGGGACTCCCCGGCCGGCGCGGAGCAGGAGCCCCCTCCGGCAGACCCGGCGCAGCCGTCCGCCCAGGCTCCCGTTCAGGGTCCGACCCTGGACATGACCAGGGGTCAGGGTCAAGTTCAGGAACCCGCCGAGGAGCAGCCCGGAGCGCCTGCCGCCCCGAAGAGGCCGCTGACCCCCGCCGAGACCCGGTTCCAGGAGGCGCTCGCCCTGATCGAGAAGGGAGATGCGGCCGGCACGATCCGGATCCTGGAGGCCCTGCGCCAGGAGAAGCAGGCGACCCCGCCGATGCTCTCGCTGCTCGGCGCGGTCTACCTGCAGGAGAAGCGCGCCAAGGATGCCCTGGACGTGCTCCGCCCGCTGGCCGATTCCGAGGAGACCGATCCCGCGCTGCTCTACAACGCCGGCCGCGCCGCGCTCGCCCTCGGCCAGGCCGAGGTGGGGCAGCGCTACCTGGAGCGCTCGGTGTCGAAGATGCCCATCTCCCCGGCGGGCCGCGAGCTGGGCCTGCTGCTGAGCCGCCAGGGCCGGATCATCGAGGCCTACAGGCTGCTCCGTCCCTGGGCGTTGCGCGATGACGATCTTGAAACCAAGATCATCGGCGCCAACCTGGCGCTGCGGCTGGAGCGTCCGGCCGAGGCCGAGGAGATCCTCTCCGGCCTGCCGGAGAAGGAGCCGGCCATCCAGCTCCTGCGCGCCCAGGCGCGCATCCAGCGCGGGGACGGCAAGGCGGCACTCGCCCTGCTCCAGCCCCTGGAGAAGAATCATCCCGCGAGCTTCGACCTGGAGGTGCGCCGCAGCCTCGCCGAGGCGCATCTCGTGGCGGGCAATCCGGCCGCGGCGCTCCAGGTCCTGCAGGGGCACACGGGCAATCATCCCAGCCTGATCCTGCTGGCCGCGAAGGCGCAGCGGCAGTCGGGCAACGCCCAGGCGGCCATGACCACCCTGAAGCCGCTCGTCGACCAGATCCCCGCGGATGGGAAGGTCGTGGGCGATCCCCGTCCGGCCGCGGGCGTGGCGGTCGAGTACGGCCGTCTGCTCCTCGCCTCGGGAAATGCCGCTGGAGCTCTGCCCCTGCTGGAGAAGGCCACGCGTCTCCATCCCGGGAGCCGGGAGGCCTGGGAGGTCTACGCCGAGGCCCTGACCGCGGCGGGACGCGCCCAGGACGCGGCGCAGGCGAAGCAGAAGGTCGCCGACATCGTGGCGGCCGCTTCGGCCCCACCTCCGGCTCCGGCCCGCCAGGCCGAGGCGTCCTCTCCGAACCTGACTGAAGCCGAGCGCCTGATGGCGGCGGGGGATGCCGAGAAGGCCCTGGTCGCCGTGCGGCGGGAGATCGCGGCCAATCCGTCGAGCGTCGGCGGGCGTGCGATGGAGGTGCAGATCCTGCTCCGGCTCAAGCGCTACCCGGAGGCGCTCAAGGCAGCGGAGGCCGCGGTGCAGGCCGATCCGAAGAACCCGGACTTCATCTATCAGCGGGGCGCCGTTCAGATCGCCCTGCGCAAGCTGAGCGAAGCGGAGAAAGACCTCCGCAAGACGCTGGAGATGGTGCCCCGCCACACCCCGGCGATGAACGACCTCGCCGTGGTCAAGATGCTCCAGAACAAGCCAGCCGAGGCGCAGAAGCTCCTGGAGCAGGTGCTCGCCATCAACCCCAACGACCAGAACGCGAAAGCGAGCCTGGAGAACCTGAAGAAGATGGCGAGCGCGAAGGGGAAGGGGTAGCCTCAAGCCCCCGGAGGGGGCGCAACCCGTCTAGCCTGGGGTTTCAACCCCAGGCGAACGGCCGGGCGGCCCCCCGCCTGGGGTTGAAACCCCAGGCTAGACGGGTACAGCCCTTCCAGGGCTGACGAGCAAGCTGATGTCCTTCATCACCCTCCTGATTGCCACGCTCCTCTCGGTGCCCGCGCCGGAAGACCTCGCGGCCAAGCCCCGGGAGCTCTCCAGCCAGCTCGCCAGGCAGGGCACCTGGACCCCAGCCGAGCTTCAGGCTTTGCTGACCCTTCAGCTCGTCGATCCCGAGCGCTTCGTGAGCGACGCAACCTTTCGTGCCCGGGTGCTGGAGGCACTGCCGCGCAGCCTCGATCCCTCGGCCCCTCCCCGGCTTCGGGACGAGCTGCTCTTCGAGCTGAACCAGGTCCGGGGGATCGACTTCGCCGCCTCCGAGGCGATCGAGACGGCTTGGGGAGCGGCTCCGCGCCGCGCGCTGGAGAGGAAGGTTCCATACGCGACCGACCTGCGCTTCTTCGACGAGGCCGAGGACCCGCTCGCCGCGTCGGTCTATTCTCTGCCCTCCTTCTTCTTCAGCCCCGAGGCCGCGGAATCCTTTCTCGCCGGGGTCCGGAGGGCCGCTCCCGACCGCACCCTGATCGTGCTCACCGACGTGCCGCTGCGCCGCCGGCTGGAGGGCAGCGGCCTCAAGCTGCGGCTCCTGGAGACGTACGGCCGGCCGTACTCGCCCTGGCCGCGCGACCCGTTCAGCCTGGTGCGCTCGCCGTCGGGCGCGGTGCGGGTCCTGGTCCGTCCGAACCTCCAGTGCGACCGGGAGGAGGACGCGAGCCTCGGCCCCGAGCTGATCCAGAACCTGCCCGAAGACCTCGACCGCGCCTGGGGAGGAGCCGCCTGGGCGGAGGCACCGGTCCCCTTCCACAACGGTCAGGTCCTGCTGACCCGCGAGGCCGCCTGGATCACCCTTCACACCCTGGAGCCGCACGTCCTCTCCGCCCTGAAGCTCGACCGCGTGCCGGTCGAGACCTTCTCGGACGCCAAGGGGATCGACCGCTACGTGACCGCCGTCGAGAAGGCAGCCAAGGAGCTGGAGACTCTGTACGGCCGCCCGGTGCGCTTCGTCCATCCGCTGCGTTCTGAAGACGGTCCGACTCTGATGCGCCGCTTCGGCGGAGGCGCCGGCTACGACCTCGACTCGATCGTGACCCTGCTCCCAGGCAAGAAGGCCCTGGTGGCGGATGCGGACGCCGGCCGCGAACTGCTGGCCAAGATGACCCCCGAGGACTGGAAGTCCCTGCGGGACGGCTACGGCTTGCAGCCCACCGGAGAAGCTCTGGCTCCATCCGCCGAGCTCGACGCCTTTCTCGACCTCGTAGCGGACCACCTCCGGAAGGAGGGGATGGAAGTGCGCCGGCTGCCACTGCTCGCCGTGCCGGTGGCCCTGCTTCGCAACCGGGAGGGGCTGACCCACGACGAGTTCCTGATCACCTGGAACAACGTCGTGATCGAGACCCGCGACGGCCGCCTCCGGGCCGAAGGCTTCGCCTCGCTGATTCCCACGGGCGACCACCTGGTCCGCGAGACCTTCGCCGCCGCCGGAGCGCAGCTCGACCTCTTTCCGCCGCTGGTCCGCAGCGTGGTCCTGAACGGCGGCTACCGCTGCGCCTCGAACCACGTGCGGGGAGTGGCGGCAGGGAGGGCCTCTCATTGACACCCGACCCCGTGTTTGCTACCCTACGCTTCCCTCGGCGACAGCCGTTTGGACGACTGTCTTCAGAGGACGAGGTAAATTGACAAAGGCCCATAGCTCAGCTGGTTAGAGCGCTACGTTGACATCGTAGAGGTCAGCGGTTCGAGTCCGCTTGGGCCTACCATGGATAACATGGATAACAATCGGTACTAGATGCTCAGGCGCTTAGCTCAGCTGGTTAGAGCGCTACCTTCACACGGTAGAGGTCGGCGGTTCGAGTCCGCCAGCGCCTACCAATCCCCCCGCTCGTGACGCCCCTGGCCGGTGGGGCGCTCGCTCCAGATCGATCAAAATCCCGCTCGACGGTTTCTTCAACGGGCTCCATGACGGCCTTTCGAGGCACTGAGACTTAGAGGAGGAAGAGACACTTGAAACGAACCATCCGGGCTGAGGCACGGCGCTCCCAGGGGGTGAGCTGAGTATCGACAAGACGACGCGGGTCAACGAGCGGATCCGGGTGCGCGAAGTGCGCCTGGTAGACGAGGACGGCGGGCAGGCAGGGATCGTCCCCATCGAAGAGGCGCTGCAGCGCGCGCGTACGCTGGGGCTGGACTTGGTGGAGGTCGCTCCGACGGCCAAACCGCCGGTCTGCCGCATCATGGACTTCGGCAAGTTCCTCTACCAGCAGAAGAAGAAGGCGCACGAGTCCAAGAAGAAGCAGAAGATCATCCATGTCAAAGAGGTCAAGTTCCGGCCGAACATCGACGACCATGACTATGACTTCAAGCTGAAAAACGCCATCCGTTTCCTGGAAGAGGGCGACAAGGTCAAGGCGACCGTCCAGTTCCGGGGACGCGAAATGGCGCGCCAGGACCTCGGCCACAAGCTGATCCGGCGATTGACGGCTGACCTGGGGGAGGCGGCAGTGCTAGAATCGTCGCCCGAAATGGCGGGCAACCGGATGCACGTGATCTACGGACCGTCGCGCCATACCGTCAAGAAGGAAAAGGACAAGGAAAAGACGCCGTCCGAAGCCCCTCCCGCCCCTCCGGCGGGGAAGCAAGAAGCGGTCTGAGACGCAACGAAGCAACGGATAGAGGAGGAACACCCTTGCCCAAGCAGAAGACGCACAAGGGGGCAGCGAAGAGGTTCAAGGTCACGGGCGGTGGCAAGGTGATGCGGCATCAGTCGATGCACAGCCACATCCTGACCAAGAAGACCACGAAGCGGAAGCGCAACCTGCGCAAGGCCGTCGAGGTCTCGCCCGCCTTCGCCAGCACTCTCAAGACGATGTTGAATCCGCAGTAGCCGGCTTCTTCGGAAGCCCAACCCAATCGATCGCCGGCGGGAGAACCTGTCCGCCGGAGATCGCGGCCCCCGGCTCCGAGAGAGCCGCGCGGGTCTTAACCGCTCCCCTCCGAATGAGGATACGGAGCCGAAAACGAGGTTCGAAATGGCACGTGTCAAGCGTGGAAACAAGCGCGTCCAGCGCCGCAAGAAGATCCTGGGCCTAGCCCAGGGCTACTTCGGCATGAAGTCCAAGAACCACCGCATGGCCAAGCAGGCGGTGGACAAGTCGCTCGTCTATGCCTACCGCGACCGCCGGCAGAAGAAGCGCGACATCCGCAGCCTGTGGATCATCCGCATCAACGCCGCCGCCCGTCTGCACGGACTCAACTACAGTCGCCTGATCGCCGGCCTCAAGGCCGCCGGCTCCACCCTCGACCGCAAGGTCCTCGCCGACATCGCCGTCCGCGACGAGCAGGGATTCGCGGCCATCGCCGAAATGGCGAAGCAGGGGCTGGAGCAGAAGGGCAACGCCGCCCCCGCGTCCGCGGAGGCCTGATGCCCGAAGATGCCGCCGCCACGGTTGGACTCTCGCAGATCGACGAGCTGACCGAGCGCTTCGAGCGCGAGGCGGCCGGCGTCTCCGGCCGCGCTGCCTGGGACGATCTGCGCGTCCGCTGGATCGGCCGCAAGCAAGGCATCGTGCGCGCCGCGCTCGACGGCATCCAGAGCGTCGAGCCGGCGCAGCGCCGCGCCTATGGCGAGGGCGTCAACCGCCTCAAGGAGCAGGTCGAGCGCCGCCTGGCCGAGATGGACGAGGCGATCTCGGCCCGCGAGCAGGAAGCCGTCCGCCGCAGCGCCGCCGTGGACGTCACCCTCCCCGGCCGCCACCCCTCCCTCGGCGCCATCCATCCCGTCTCCCGGGTCATCCGCGAGATGGTCGAGGTCTTCACCGAGCTCGGCTACAGCGTGGCCGAAGGTCCCGAGGCCGAGACCGACTTCCACAACTTCGAGGCGCTCAACTTCCCGAAGGACCATCCCGCGCGCGACTCCCAGGACACGTTCTTCCTGGAGAACGGCCTGCTTCTGCGCACTCAGACATCGCCAGTGCAGATCCGGACGATGCTCTCGCGCAAGCCGCCGATCCGCATCATCTGCCCGGGGCGCGTCTACCGCAACGACAACGACCTCCGGCACTCGCCCATGTTCCACCAGGTGGAAGGGCTCGCCGTGGCCGAGGGGATCACCGTCGGGCATCTCAAGGGGACGCTCCTCGCATTCCTCCGCCGCCTCTTCGCGCCGGACGCCGAGATCCGCCTGCGGCCGAGCTTCTTCCCCTTCACCGAGCCCTCGGCCGAGGTGGACATCAACTGCCAGATCTGCAAGGGGAAAGGCTGCGCCACCTGCTCGGGCACCGGCTGGATGGAGCTCCTCGGCTGCGGCATGGTCGATCCCCGCGTGCTCGACACCTGCGGCATCGATCCGGACCGTTACTCCGGCTTCGCCTTCGGCATGGGCGTCGACCGCGTGGCCATGAACCGCTACAACATCCCGAACATCCGGACGCTGTTCGACAACGACGAGCGGCTCCTGCGGCAGGTGCGCGGCTGATGCTGTTCTCGAAGAGCTGGCTTTCCGACTACGTGGAGCTGCCCGCGGACGTGCAGGACATCCAGCGCCGCCTGACCGCCGTCGGCCTCGCGGTCGAGGGGCTGGAGGAGCGGGGCGGCGACACGATCCTCGACGTCGACGTCACCACAAACCGCACGGACTGCATGAACCACCTGGGCATCGCCCGGGAGCTGGCCGTGATTTACGGCAGTCCTCTGAAAAGACCCGAGGCCCAGCCGGAAGAGTCCACGGAGCGAGTTGAAGACGCCGCCGCCGTGGACGTGGAGGACTGGGAGGGCTGTCCCCGCTTCGTGGCCCGGGTGGTGAAGGGCGTGAGGATCGGCCCCAGCCCGGACTGGCTCCGCGCCCGGCTGGAGGCGATCGGCCTCCGTCCCATCAACAACGTGGTGGACGTGACCAATTTCATCCTCTGGGAGATGGGCCAGCCGCTCCACGCCTACGACTTGGCGAAGCTGGGCGGGAGCCGGCTTCTCGTCCGCCGGGCGCGGGAAGGCGAGACCCTGGTTACTCTCGACGGCGCCGAGCGCAAGCTCAATCCCGAGCTGCTGGTGATCGCCGATGCCGACCGGGCCGTCGGTCTCGCCGGTGTCATGGGCGGCGCGGACAGCGAGGTCACGGATGCCACGGTCGACATCCTGATCGAGGGTGCCCACTTCAACCGCCAACACGTTCGGGTGACGGCGCGCGGGCTCGGCATGCACACCGACGCCAGTCATCGCTTCGAGCGCGGCGCCGATCCCGAGCTCTGCCTGGAAGCGGTGAGCCGCGCAGCCGCCCTGATCGCGGAGATCGCAGGCGGAGCGGTCCTTGCCGGCGCGATCGACCGCCGCAAGGAGGACTTCCCACCCATCCTGCAAGGCAGGCTCGACCTCGGGAGGCTCGACGCCTTCGCCGGCGCCTCGGTCCCGAAGGAGGACGCCCACCGCTGGCTCTCCGGCCTCGGCTTCCAGGTGAAGAACGGGGGACCGGCCTGGGACGTGACCGTCCCCTCCTGGCGTTTGTACGACTTCCAGCCGCGGCCGGACGGCACGGCCTACGAGCAGGACCTGTTCGAAGAGGTGCTGCGGCACTTCGGCTTCGACAACATCCCCGCGGCCCTGCCCGCGCTCTCCGGGTCGGACGCTCCGAAGACGCCGCGCCAGATCCTGCGCGAGAAGGTGCGCGACCACCTGGCCGCCTGCGGCCATGCCGAGACCGTCCACTTCGCCTTCCAGGCCGAGGGCATGGACAAATCCTTCCCGAGCCTGCGGCCCGAAGCGAAGCCGCTGCGCCTCGCCAACGCGCTCTCGGACCGCTATGACGTCATGCGGCGCTCCCTGGTCCCGAACTTGGTGGAGACCGCGCGCTTCAACCAGCGCCGCGGCCTGCCTGCGGTGCGGATCTTCGAGATCGCCACGGTTTTCTACGAGACTCCGGAGTCCGAAGTCCCGGATCAGCCCGAGCACGTCGGACTGGTCTGCGGCGGGCACGCCGGAAATCCGTGGAATCGGGAGACGGATCTCGACTTCTTCGATCTCAAGGGCGTGGTGGAGAGCGTGGCCGATGCAGTCGGCGTGCGCCTGGACTTCCGCCCGGCGAGCCTGCCCGGCCTGCTGGAGGGGAGCGCCGCCGAGCTGTTCCGCTCAGATCAGCGAATCGGCTACCTCGGCCGGGTTGCCCAGGAAGAAGCCTATCCCCTCTACGTGGCCGAGGTCGCCCTCGACGGTTTGGAAGGGGGAGACGTGAGCCTCCAGGTCGAGGCCCCGTCGCGCTTCCCGGCCATCGACGCCGACCTCACCTTCACCCATTCCCAGGACACGCCCTGGGCCGAGATCGACCGGACCATCGCCGAGCTGCGTCCGCCGGACCTGGTCTTCTGGGAGATGACCGTCCGCTATCTGGGGCAGGGTGTGCCCGAGGGCGCGGTGAACACGACGATCCACTTCCTCTACAACTCGTCCGAGCGCTCGCTCACGCAGGAGGAGGTCAACGAGCGCCAGCTCGCCCTCGCCGCCGAGCTGCAGCGGCGCTTCGGCTGGAAAGGATAGACGCGGTGTCCATGGAGTGGTTGGAAGAGCTGGAGACCCGGGTCCGCGAGGCGGCCGAGCGCCTTGGTGAGCTGCGGGAGGAGAACCAGGGCCTGCAGGAGCGCGTCGACGAGCTGGAGACGAAGCTCACCGTGGCCATCCCCGCCAACCTCGAAGCCGCCGAGGGTTCCGAGGTGGCGGAAGCGAGGGAAGAGAACGAGGCTCTCCGCGAGCAGATCGCCAACCTGGAGCTCAAGCTCGCCCGCGCCGAAGAGGTTGCGGGCCGGGAGCGGGAGGAGATTCGGGGAAGGGTGGAGCGATTGACGCGGCAGTTGGAAGGGTTGATTCAAGCCTGAGCCCCGCCAGGGGCGACATGAAATAGCCCGGCACGTCAGTGCCGGGAAACGGGAAACGGGAACAGATCCCAAACAATTCGAGCCCCGTAGGGGCGACATTCAGGCCGGTGCCGCCGCGGCACCATATGTCGCCCCTACGGGGCTTGGGGATCTTTTCCTTTCCGTAAACCCGGCGCTCACGCGCCGGGCTTTTTCATGTCGCCCCTGACGGGGCTCTACCGGCCGGAGCCCACCACCTCCCCAATCCCCCGCACCCCCTCCCGCTCCATCAACCCCAGAATCTCCCGGTTGATCCGCCGGACCAGCCCCGGTCCCTGGTAGATCAGCGCGGTGTACACCTGCACCAGCGACGCTCCGGCCTGCAGGCGTCTCCACGCCTCGGCCCCCGAGTCGATCCCTCCGACACTGATCAGCACGGTCCGGCCGAAAAGCCGGCGGGTCACGGCCTCGAAGACGCGGAAGCTCTTCTCCTTCAACACCCTCCCCGAGAGCCCCCCGAAGTCCCTGCACCCCGGCAGCAGGGCGTACTCGGTCGTCGTGTTCGTCGCGATGATCCCCGCCGCCCCGGCATCGACCGCCGCCTCGCAGAGATCGGCCGCCGAGTTGGGTTCCAAGTCGGGCGCGATCTTCACGAGCACGGGCTTGGGCGTGATCTCCCTGGCGAGGCCGAGCACCGAGCGCACGAAGGTCTCGTTCTGAAGGTCCCGGAGGCCGGGAGTGTTCGGAGAGGAGAGGTTCACGACCAGGTAATCCCCGAGATGGGCGAGGCCGCGCATCAGGGTCTCGTAATCGTCCAGGGCGCGGTCTGGCGGCGTCGCCTTGTTCTTGCCGATGTTGATCCCGAGAGGGACCTCCAGCGGATAGACCGCTTCCAGCCGCCGGCGCAACGCGTCCATCCCTCCGTTGTTGAACCCCATGGCGTTCTGGAGGCTCTCGGCCGCGGGGAAGCGGAACAGGCGCGGCCGGGGATTGCCGGGCTGGGCCAGCGGCGTGACCGTGCCGACCTCCAGGAATCCGAAGCCCAGGGCGGCCATGCCGCGGACGGCGACTGCATCCTTGTCGAGTCCGGCGGCGAGCCCCACCGGGTTCGGTATCTGGCGGCCGAAGAGGGTCTGGTGCAGGCGCGGGTCGTCCACGAGGTTGCGGCGCGCCAGGGCGCCGCGGACCGGAGGCAGGGCCTGGGCGGCGCGCAGGGCGGCCATGCCCGCCGCGTGCCCGGCCTCGGGATCGAGCCGGAAGAGGAATCGCCGGAGGAGGGGGTAGCTAGTCATTGCCGGAGACGGGCCGGATTGTACCTCCTGGCAGTGTGGTATATAGTGGCCCTCGCCAAACCCCTGGCAGGACGTAACTTGCTGCCCGGGTGGCAGACGGGAGCGGACGACTGCGCGATGCCGCCAACCAATACCGAGGTTGAGATCTTTGGTGGGGTGTACAGCGTCCGTGGAAGCGAAGATACGGAGTACCTCCAGAACCTGGCGGCCCTTGTGGACCGCAAGATGCGGGAGGTCGCCCAACATGTGAAGGGCGACGTGACCCGAATTGCCATTCTGGCGGCACTTAACTTGGCAGACGAGCTGTTCCGGGCACAGAAGCAGCAAGAAGGGGAACGGGTCGAGATCCGGGAGAAGGTGGCGGAGTTGACCGAGGAATTAAGCCAGGCCCTCAGCCGTTGAACGTGGGAAGCCGGCTCCGCCAGCTGAGAGATAAAGATGAAATCAAAGTTTGCATCCCTTGTGCGGTCCGTGATGGGTACCACGATTTTAGAACCTACAACATTTCCTAGGGAGTTCTATACCTGCGCGGCCTGTGCCAGCCCCGCCCGAACGGGGACGCTAACGGCTCGCAGTGCGGACACCCACCTGGTGCGTTTCAGGTTCTAGACGCTCGGGCCCTCACGGCCGCGCACGGGATGCCTTTAATTTCCTCGCACCCCCTCTGAGGAGGGGCACTCCCGAATTCGACCGGTCCCCTTCCCCTCCCCGGGAACAGAGGGGGTATACCGGTGAACACCGAATCGATCCTGGTCATCGTGGCCGTGGT